>JANYDR010000325.1 GCA_025363495.1 Cyclobacteriaceae bacterium
ATAAGGATAGGGACCTTTCCCGGTATAAAACATTTAGCATGGGTGGAAGTGAGGTCACCACTCCCAAGGACCAGCAATTGAAGAATGAATTAGCTGTTCAAAAATTGGTAATCCAGGAAATTGAGGAGGAATTAAGAGAAAAAGGTCTTCAGCAAGTTGATTCAGCAGGCGACCTGATTGTTACATTTATTGTAGGAGCGCAAGACCAAACAGATGTATCGAATTTGGGTCCGCTGGGAATGACCCCCAATAATAGTAGTCAGACATGGACACGGGAATTTATAAGAGAGAACCTTGTTATCGATCTTAATGATCGCAGCAATAATCTTATCTGGAGAGTAAATGCCTCTTCCACTAACGGTACCGGCGATATGAAAAATCTGGTGGATCAAATTGTAACAGCGGGTTTTAAGAAATTTTCTCTCAAGCCTAAGAAAGTCAAGAAGAAGAAATAATCTTCATGTATAAATTTTTCATCCGACCTCTGCTCTTCCTCTTCAGTCCGGAAAGTATTCATCATTTTACGTTTAATTTTATTAGGCTTATTTGTATTCTCCCGGGAATGCAAGGTCTCTTGCGCTGGTCCTTTTTTATTGAACATCCTTCCCTTGAAAGAGAAATTCTTGGCCTGAAATTTAAAAACCCAGTTGGTCTGGCGGCTGGCTTTGACAAGAATGCCAGGCTTGTCGATGAGTTTGCTTGCTTTGGTTTTGGCTTTATAGAAATCGGTACGCTTACTCCTAAAGAACAACCAGGAAATCCAATGCCGCGATTATTCCGGTTGCCGCAGGACAAGGCTCTTATTAATCGGATGGGGTTTAATAATGAAGGAGTAGAAGCTGCCGTTATAAGATTAAAGAAAAGGAAGTCGCAGGTTTTAATTGGTGGTAATATTGGTAAGAATAAGATCACTCCCAATGAACTGGCTTCCAATGATTATAAAACTTGCTTCGAAACTCTTTATCCGTATGTAGATTATTTTGTGGTGAATGTAAGTTCTCCAAACACGCCAGGTCTGCGCGATCTTCAGGAAAAAGTTCCGTTAAAAAAAATATTGACAGATGTCAAAACATTAAACCTTGCAACAGAAAATCCGAAACCAATTTTCTTAAAGATTGCACCCGACCTCACAACTAGTCAGCTTGATGATGTAATCGAAATATTACTTGCGACGGATACGAGGGGGGTTATCGCAACCAACACAACTATTTCAAGGGACGGACTTCTGACGGATATTGCAGAGATAACAAAAATTGGGGCGGGCGGACTTAGTGGAAAGCCGTTAAGAGAACGATCAACAGAAGTAATCAGTTATCTGCGTGATAAGCTTGGACCGGATTATGCAATCATGGGGGTGGGGGGTATTATGTCGCCGGAAGATGCAATTGAAAAGATAAAAGCCGGAGCAGATCTGATTCAGATTTATACGGGCTTTGTGTATGAAGGGCCGGGGTTTGTAAAGAAGATTAATCAGGGATTGGTGGGTCGCGTTTGAAACTTTAGAATCGATCGATTTCAACTTATCTCATCCATTGAATTTCATCACATTATTTTTTCTTTGTTCTTTTTCCCCTTGATGGAAAAAAGAGCCAAAAAAGATCAAGATGTAAATATGCTTCCTTGCTCATTGCCATCACACCTCTCCACATTTGGCTCGGGCCACCGCTCCTCGTAAACCCTTTGAATATCTCTATAGCTAAGAGATTTGTAAAACTGTTATCGAAGACTGAAATCATCTAAATAAGAACAATCTAAATTTGAAAGATTCTCCGGCACTTCAATCGAAGGATAACTTTCAGTCATCGCATAAGACGCCTTGGTATTTTGCCGGGCAGTGCGGCTAGCAAGTGGGTGGCTAAAGATGACTCGGCCACGCGGCCGTGGAGCAGAAAACTACAAGTCATTTCGAGTATATTTAGATCATGGATTTCGCTGAATTTTTACTCATCATAAGGTCGCCTGCGTCCGCCTTTGACAGTGTTCTGTCTTTCATTTAATAAAACTAATATCCACATAATACCTCTTCGGATTACTCTCATCTATATACACATCTACTTTATTATTTGTAATAAGCGGAGTTGGATCAGTCCAGAGATTCTCACTAACGAAGTCATAGTTGGTCTGGGTAACGGGATCAGCCCATGTTGCCGAGACAATAAATGGACTCCTTCCGTTTACCTTTAATCTTTTATTAAGGGAAACGACAGCGGTTAACCCTGCAAGCTTTTTGCCTCGTTGCTGAGTGAACAATTCATCTTTGTCTTTCAGTTTATTCCTCTGCGCGATAATACCAATTACACCAACACCTCCAAATACTACTCCGAATATGGAAAGGAACATCGGTAAAAACCATACAGCAAAAAAGGTCCCTACCTCGGCTTTATCTGGTTCATTGGGTGGAAAGTATACTGTTACTGTATCGCCGTCATGAAGATCGTCGTTTTTATAAAATGATCCGAATTCATGCGCTTTCCCCTGGTAATCGAATGTAATCAGGGGATAATTTGTTTCATCATATCCATTGATAACGCCTTCCGCTGTCTCCCAGGTAATTGATTTCTGAATGTTGGTGGCGCTGAAATAGAGGGCAAGTAAAAAGCACGGTACTCCGATCACTGCAAAAACTCCGTAGAAGAAATAGGGATTGCGCATAGGTTGTTGAGGTTAGGATTATTAAATATACTAATCTCTTGTGTAAAGGAAAGATCAGGCCTTACGAATTACTCGCCTGCTTGAGTTGACTAAATTTAATTATTAGGTGCGTACCACTTCGACATTCGGAGTTCAGTGTTGGACGTTCGGCATTTGTATTTTTTAATTCCGAACGCCCCAAGACTGTATTTCTCTTAAAAGCCCCTTACCTCATTCAAATCGTGTATCCGTAAAGCCTTTAATCGCAAGCCAAATGTAATTTCATGTGATGTAAAATTCAGTCCTACTGATTTGTTTGTTGGCAATTCAAATACATATCCAAACCGAAGCGCATCGCCGACATTGATCTGTGCCATAAAACCCATAGTATTAAAATCTCTTGTAAATAAGCCGAGTGAATAGCTGTTGTCAACTCTCATTGACATCCCATAATCAACAGAAACTGGTGCGCCGCTTACTGAACGCAACAATACAGACGGCTTTAATTTTATCCGATACGAGACAGGTAAAAGATAGGCTCCGAGGACAAACAAATTCTGAGCATAGAGGCCAGTGGTTATTGATGTGGCGTCATTGGTTGGTTTTAGCATATGAGGCACAGAGATGCTGAAGAGAAATTTTTCGTTCTTTAGAATTATTCCTGATCCAATATTTGGTTTGAATTCACTGATGTTAGTGAATTTCGGATCAGCGGGATCAAGGTTAAGACTACTGTAATCACTTTTATAGTTAATCATCCCGGCTTGCAATCCGAAAGAGAGCATAAGGTCTTTTTTAAATCGTATATGATAAGCATAAGCAAGATTAGCTTCTGTTGTGTTATTAGATCCAATTTTATCTTCAACAACGCTGAATCCAAGTCCCATTTTATTCTGCGCCAATGAGATATGTCCTGTTGCATTAGCCGTAACCGGACTGCCAGCAAAGCCCGCCCATTGAGTACGATAACCTACTGACAAATTTAGATCTTTCGTAGTGCCCGCGTAAGCAGGATTGATTGTAAAATAGTTGTTTAGATATTGCGAAGACAGAGGGTCTTGTTGACCGTTGGCTTCATTGATCAATAATGAAAAGATCAGAATCAGGAGAAGGTTGTTAATGACCTTAGTGGATCGTAGCGATTCGTAAACTAAATTGATTTTACGGACGCGATAAATATTTTTCATATTCTTTTCATCAACGTTTTAGAGTAATGTATCCCGTAATCGGTTTCCCATCTGATAAATCAATCCTGTAGAAATAGCTTCCCGATGGAAGCTCATTACCCCCATTACCTGTTCCGTTAAAAACTCTGTCAATATTATTATAGTCGCTTATTCCAAAAACCTCATCCCCCCAACGATTGAAAACGGTCACCTTGTTTTTTTGAGCGCCAGGAATAATGTCTACATACTGCAATCGTAAGAAATCATTTTTACCGTCTCCATCCGGACTAATCCCGTTAAACACAACCACTTCGCCCACCACGTCAATTTCAAGTATGCTTTGAGCCCTCAATCCCAGCAGATCTGAAACTTCCAGCGTAATGTGATCAGTTCCACTAAATAAGATTCCCTTATAATCTATTGTTAGAATATAGGATGCGTCAATCGATGCTTTTGCTCCTTGTGTGGTTGTAGCCGACAGCAAATGAATGGACGTGTAATCGATATTGTTTTCGGCGTCAGTTATAAATTCTGTGAGATCGGCAGTGGCAATTCCTTCGATCTTTACTGCGATTGGTTTTTGTGCAATTACAGGTGCAGTATTAGGTTTGCACGGAGCGACTTGTTTAGTAATGACAACGGGATCGGATGCAACACTTGAACATCCCGTATTATTTTTAATGACCAGGGATATAACAGCTGATTCAGTAATAGTTATTTTTTGAGTTGTTGAACCATTTGACCATAAATAGTTATAACCGTCTGGCCCGGAAAGATCCACGGATCCTTCCATGCAGAAAGAAGTATTGCCAGTGATTACGACCACAGGTTTTGAAGGAATCTCTGCTACGCCAATAGCCACAGGATCGGAAGCTGTGCTAAGGCATGTTCCATCACCAACTTTTACAGAATAACTTCCGGCGACGGTAACTGGTAATTGTTGCGTGACAGCACCATTCGACCAAAGATATTGCGTAAAGCCTGTAGGCGCTGATAAAAGGTTACTGGTTCCTGCACAGATCGCCAGTGCTGTATTTGGAGTAATTGCAGGTTTAGCGAGATTGACTATTGTCGCGTTGGCGATAACGCGGTTACTTTCACCTGCTGTTGAGGGATCGTAAATAGAAACATAATAAGAAGTGCTGATAGATATTGATGGAGTGCTGAAAGCAAGTCCGGTAAAAAGTAGATTTCCGGATAAGGCAGCATCATACCAACGATAGACCTGACTTCCTATAGCGCCGCTTGCGCTTAATGTTATTGAACCTGTACCGCACCGATTTGCACTTGTTACATTGGGAGCTTGTGGATTATTGCTTCCACCACTGCAGGCCAAGCCAGTAATTGTAGTTACTATTTGATCCGAAGCAACACTTAAACATGTTGAGGCATTGCCTACCTGTACTGAAAAGCTACCGGAAGTTGAAACCACAATCTGTCTCGTAATCTCTCCGTCTGACCAGACATAATTTGTAAATCCTGCCGGTGCCGAGAGTACTGTGAAAGCATTATTGCATATAGCGGTGTTTCCGGTAACTGCAATCACAGGCTTTGCGGGGATGGCGACAACAGTCACATTTACAGGATCGGATATAGGACTGTTACAACTTCCATTTGAAACACTGACGGTATAGGAAGCCGCCGAACTTGCCGTGATGTTCTGTGTTGTTTCACCCGTCGACCATGTGTAAGTTGGAAATCCTGAAGGAGCTGACAGTTGTACTGAACCACTTCCGCATATAATTGTATTACCAGTTACTGTAATCAGCGGTTTGCTTAAGCCAGAAGAAGTAACAGTGAAAACGTCAGAAGGAATACTTTGACATCCGTTCGAATTTGTAACCGTTACGGTAAAGCTTCCCGCAGCACTAACGGCAATACTTTGTGTTGATTCACCCGATGACCAGCTATAGTTTGTGAAACCTGCAGGTGCACTTAATGTTACTGAGCTTGTCCCACAGAGAGAGCCTCCGCCAGTAGCACTTACTATTGGCTTTACAGGATTTGGATTGACGGTAAATGAAAA
This sequence comes from Cyclobacteriaceae bacterium, assembly GCA_025363495.1. Lineage (GTDB taxonomy): Bacteria > Bacteroidota > Bacteroidia > Cytophagales > Cyclobacteriaceae > ELB16-189. The sequence goes on from JANYDR010000325.1 coordinate 5,824, forward strand.
CGGGTCTGAAGAAGGGCTTGTGCAAATTCCATCGCTCACTACCACTGAATAGTTTGCCGAGGTGGATACCGTAATTTGCTGTGTTGTCAGACCGTTGGACCATATATATGATGCAAAGCCAGGCGGTGCTACCAGTATAACTGAATTTCCACTGCAGACAGTAAGCGATCCGGTTAAATTAAGAGTGGGTTTTGGTATTATAGTAACAATGGCTGCCACCTGTGTACGATTGCTTTCACATAAAGTAGACGGATCGTAGATGCTGACAAAGTAGTTGGTATTCGTACCGAGTGTCGGAGTAGTAAAACCTGCACCTGTAAATAAAACGGTTTGTGTAGAAGCATCGGCATACCACCGATACACCTGGACACCTGATGCTCCGCTGGCGGTGAGAGTAACAGTGCCAGCATCGCACCGGCTTCCGTTGGCTGATATCGGTGCGGTAGGCGGTGTACAGGCGAGAATAGTGAAATTACCTGACTGGATTTCACTCCAGAATCCACTAGTGTCTTTTGCCCTGACATATAATGTGTGTGTGCCCGCCGTTGTACCGCTCAGGTCAATAGCAAACTGCTGATCAATCGAAGCCGACGGAGAAATAGAAAGATTGGAAGCAACACCAAAACCGGGATCAGTATCAACGAAGTATTCAAGCTTTTTAATGTTAAGTGTATTCGCGGGCGGCGACTTGACAATGTAAAACGAGCGCACTGGATAATGACTCCATTGATCCCGGTCATCTTTAAAACGAACAGCTAATGAGTGGAAGCCAGGCTGTAGTGAACTGATATCAATGGCGAAATTGTTATCAAGCGTATTGGCCGACGTCATGGGAAGGGAAGTTCCATGGCCGGTACCGGGATCAGCATCAAAGAAATATTCAGCCTTGTTTATAGCCGTGCTTGCAACGCTTGAGAGAGGTGGAACTATATAGAAGGATCTTGAAGCAAAGTGCGACCATCCGTTATTATTGGCTTTGGTGCGGACGTATAAATTGTGAAAGCCAGAAGTCAGAGAAGTAAGAGGGACGATTATGTTTTGGTTAATCGAAGGAGATGCTGTGATCGGGATTGAAGTACCGAGGCCAGTGCCGGGATCAGCATCAAAAAAGTATTCAGCTTTTGAAATGTTTGCCGCCTGAATAGCTGCGTTCGCTGGAACGATATAAAAAGCGCGTACAGCATTGTGCGACCATTTTTTCTGATCATCAAGTATGCGGAAGTTTAAATTATGAAATCCGGCTGTGAGCGAACTTGTCGGTACGACCAGGTTCTGATTAACTGTGGCCCCGACGGAGACAGCAATTGAAATACCATGGCCAGGTCCTGGATCAACATCAAAAAAGTACTCCGCCTTTGTGACATTGGTCGCTGGTGGTGTGATAACAGATGATGAGGCAATATAAAAAGATCGTGCCGTTGAATGACTCCAGTAACCGGAGTTGTCATGGAGCCTGATATTAAGAGTATGAAAGCCTGTGCTTAATGAATTCGTGCTTATCGTCACGTCCGTATTAATAGTATTGCCTGGAGTAAAAGGTAAAGGAGTTCCATTTCCGGTGCCGGGGTCAATATCAAAAAAATATTCCCCCTTGTTTAGAGTTTGAGCAATAGTATCGATAGAGAACAAAAGCAAAATTGCTAAGACTCCTGTATACCGAAATGTTAAAATTCTTCTCATTGCATTTTCACCTTACAACAACTCAGTTACGATTATTTGGAAGCGATGCACGCCTCCTTAATTATTTACTTTTGCCTTAATATTTACATTCAAGGCGTTTCCGGGTTGGAGTGTAGAATTGAGAATGTTCATTTGAGTAATCTGCGGAATATTGGGAAGAGGACTTGTGTCGTAACCACTTCCGGATGCACCAGCGCTGGGAAACGGAAATGGTCCACCGTAAATGCCGAGGTCTGTAGGAGGTAGTTCCGTGCTCTGGTTGTGAGCAGGTGAACCTGCCTGAAGCCGGTAGTCAAAACTGAAATTGAAGTTATTATAGTCGGTAACGTTTACAAACAAAGGATCAATTCCTACGAAGTTGCCGCTGGCTGTATTATTGCCAGCAGCAAAACTGTTTGTTGGGGCATTGTTGCTAATCGTGGGGAGGATTGTGATATTGTTATTAAACGTATTAAGGTTTACGTTAGTGGTTGACCAAACATTGCCTGGATTTGATGTAAAAATGTTGTTGGTAATTGTGGCAAAATACAAGTTATTGAACGCGTCTGGTCCTGGAAAGACATTGTGATCAATCACTACTGTTGGGCTTGAAAAATTGCGCACATCCCCGGTGATGATGTTATTTTGGAGAACAATATTGGATGCAGAAACCCCTAAAGACCCGTTACTCGCCCCGCCATTGAGCGTGTAGAGAATGTTATTGTAGAGAATCCAATTGCTGGCAAGTGAAACTCCGCTGCCGTAAGCATCATTATAAAAATATATCGTGCCAATATTATTTCTATAAATAGTGATATTGCTTACCGCTAAAGGCGAAGTATAGCAGTTTATATCGTTGTTCACTAAAAAACCGGTGATCACTGAGCCATTTGGGTCCCGAGGGTTAACAATATTGCTTGGGTCTTTCTGAAGATTGATGTGATTAACCTTCGTGGAGTAGTTGAATTGATTATTGGAGTTATAGCCTGCTCCTATTAGTGCAAGCTTTTTAGTAATAGTAAAATCTGTGTATAGGAATTGAGACCCAAGAACAAAAATAGTATCACCGGCGGTGGCAGCATCAATCGCAGGCTGTATGTCCGAAAATTGTGCCGGGCGGGCGGAGTCATTGCACACCGTTCGGATAGTGGCATGTGACAGCGAGGCAATGGCTATGACAAAAATGATTGTAATTAGTTTTTTCATATGTATTAATTTGAGTGCGTTGTTGTTTTATTTTTTTAATAACCTGTGGTCTACCGCTTTCTTTACCAGCTCGGCTGAGTTGCTTACGTCAAGTTTCTTAAGAAGCTTCTTTCGCTGGGCGGATACGGTATGGAAACTCTTGTTTAGTTCCATCGCGATTTCGCGACTTGAATACCCGGCACAAATGAGTGTTAGGACCTCTTTTTCTTTTAATGATAGAATTGCTGATTCCATGTTTGCCAGGGATAGCCCTTTTGGGCTAGCGACTCAAAATTGATGGATTAAGGCGGCTAGATGTTAACGTTTATGAGACTGACTTTACCACAGATGTTGCAAAAGTGGCGTTTTTTAGACCCTGAATAGGTCTTTTTATAAAAATCTATAACGACGAACTCAGAAAATCACACCTCACTCGGCAGTCGGCCAAACTCTTCTTTGAAAGCCTTGCTGAAATAAGAGAGATTCCCAAATCCAACTTCATAAGCAACCTGTGAGACGGGTGCCCATTTTGCGATAAGAAGCTGTTCCGCTTTTTGAAGCCTGAGTTTTCTAATAAAACCCGAAGCAGTGAGGCCGGTTATCGCTACAATCTTGCGATAGCATTGTTCACGACTCATTCCCATTTCCGCAGCGAGGGCCTCTACAGAAAGTTTTTCATCCGGCATATTTGCTTCGATGTAGGTTTTGGCTTTCAGAATAAACTGCTCTGATGCTGAGGTTGCTTGGATGATTGTGGCTTTAGAGAGTAAGTGGCTTTTTATGTTGACTTGCAGCTTTTCACGGAGGAGTATAAGGTTGTGAACTTTCAGGAGTAGCTCTGCTTTGTTAAAAGGTTTGATCAGATAGTCATCTGCTCCGGTTTGCAAGCCTTCGATTTTGTGTTCTTCACCAGCTTTGGCAGTAAGTAAGATAAATGGAATGTGATCGGTACGTGGATCTTTTTTTGCGAGAGAGCAAAACTCAATACCATCCATTTCAGGCATCATCAGATCACTGATAATCACATCAGGAACTTCCTTGCGTGCGATAGCAAGACCCTCTTTGCCATCCCCGGCTTCGAGATAATGATAGTTATGACCCAGACAACTTTTTATAAACCCACGAATGTCTATGTTATCCTCAACTAATAAGATCAATGACTGATTTGAATCTGTTTCAGCCCCGTTTAAAGAAACTGCTGAACCATAATTTGATTCGACGGTTCGAGTTACTGTTTCCTCTATATCAGAAATCATAACGGGTAAAGTGACTGTAAAAGTTGTCCCATGTTCAGCATTGCTTTCAACCTTAACACGTCCTTTCATTAGCTCACTATATTCTTTCACCAGGGCAAGGCCAATCCCAGTACCCTCCGCGTGACTGGAATCAGTTGGCGTTACCTGATAGAACCGGTCGAAAATATTATTGATTGAATTGCTGGCTATGCCACGTCCGTTGTCAATTACCTTAAGTATAAGTACTTCGTTTTCGACAATTGCTGAAACTTTAACCAAACCTGAGGGAGGGGTAAACTTAAGAGCGTTGGAGATAAGATTGGAAAGGATGGTTTCAAGTTTTTCTGAATCGGTTTTTACCGTAGGAAGACTCTCCGATAGCTCCGAAGTAAATTGAATTTTACGGTCGACAGCCAATGAACTAAATTGAGATATTGTAATTTTCAAAAGCGATGGAAGATGCGTATTCGAAATGAATAACTTCATTTCATGAGCGTCCAGCTTTGCAAGATCGAGCAACTGATTAATGAGTTTTAAAAGACGTTGGGAATTTCCCAGTATAAAATTAAGGAGGGTTTTTGATTCGGGATCAGAAGTCCTTTCCAATAATTCATTGGTGGGTCCTTGTATCAGCGTAAGAGGAGTACGAAATTCATGTGTTATGTTGGAGAAGAATTTTGTTTTTAACTGATCGAGCTCTTTCAAGGCATTTTTTTCCTTTTGCTCAACGGCAACCTGCATTTTTAGTCTTTCGCGATGAACAACCGATCGCCATCCCCAGAATAGCAATCCCAAAAAGACTATAAAGTATCCAGCATATGCCCACCATGTTTTGTAAAATGGTGGCGTAATGATAATACGGATAGAAGCACCTTGCTCATTCCATATTCCATCGGCGTTGGATCCCTTTGCAGTGAAAGTATAAGTCCCGGGATCAAGATTGGTATAGGTCACGAATCTTCTGTTGCCGCTATTTATCCAGCGGCTATCAAACCCCTTTAGTTGGTAAGCATATCGATTGTTTTTTGGGTTAGTAAAATCCAATGATACAAACTCGATTGAGAAAATATTCTGATCATACGTCAAGTGAATGTCATTGTTGAGATTGGGGCTAAGACTTTTTTCATCAGGGCCTTGCTTGTCTCTGCTATTAACGAGGATAGTGAAGTCGGTAATAGCGATTGGGGGAGGAGCCTGATTTATCTTAATGCTGTCTTTTGGAAAAAAGCAAATTTGATTGCCGGCCGTAAAATAGAAGCAATTGTCAACCGGTGACATTACGAACGGTATATCAAGGACTTCAAGAGGATTGTCGAACCGGGAAAAAAAATTTCTGTCAGTAGGCGGATTTGTCAGATATGACTCCGTTAATTGAAACAGAGCGTCTCTCGTTTCGACTAAAAGATTTCTATTGATGTCTTCTGAAATGGTGCGAACGGACAGATCTTCAAGCCCCTCTTTACTTCCATAGCGTGTGAATATCTCTTTATCAGGATCAAATCTATTAATACCATCTTTAGTTCCAATCCATAAAATATTTCGCGAGTCTTTGAAAATATAAGTGATATAGTTATTGCTGATCGAATTAATATCTTTTTCATTAAACTGATACCATTTTGTTTTATTGGTTCTGGTATCGAGGATGTTCAGCCCTCCGGTCATTGTACCAAGGAATAATTTCCCATTTACATTCCTTATTCTATAGACATTGTTGCTGCTCAATAACGGGGTTTTTCGATGGATAAATTTTTTTGTTGACCGATCAAACAAATCCAGCCCAAACGGCGTGCCAAGCCATAGATTATTTTCAGGATCAACATAGGTTGTAATGACGGTGCCATGATTCAAGCTCGTTGAATCACCCGGTTTATTAATGTACGTTTGAATTCGTTTGCCCTGCGCGGTGTATTGAGTGAGGCCGCCTTCAGTTCCAATCCAAACATTTCCATCTGCATCTTCAGAAAGATCGGAGATGTCTTTTCCAACCAGACTATTGCTGGAGTTGGGATCAAATTTTAATATAAAGGGTGCCGCACCTGAATGAGGAAATGCGGTAAGCCCCTCTGATTCAGTAACAACGTAAAGATTATTTTTTGTTTTAACAACCTGGTCCAAATTCTTGCCTGCCAGAGCACTGCTGTTTGCCAAACTTTTCAATCCGGGAATCAGAATAATTTTATAGACACCCTGGTGATTTGATCCGACCCAAATCGTCCCGTTCTTCTCGCGAAGAAGAGAAACAATATTTTTCGTGTTAATCTCATACGCGCCGCCTACATCAAAATCTTTGCCTTCAAATAATCCCGTGGTTGTATCAAAGTAACTTAAGCCGCCTCCAAAACTTGCTATCCAGATTTTATTTCCAGCAGGCGCGAGGTCCCAGATAGAATTGTGTTTAAGGCTTTGATCATTTTTTTCATCGTGGACCCAGTGAGTGATCTTTTCAGATTTTTTGTCAAATCGAATGAGTCCTCCGTATGTTCCTATCCAAAGATTGCCTTTGTTATCTTCTGTTATTTTCCGGATCACATTGCAACGGGTATTGATGATTGGGTCGGGGTGAGAGATTTTGAAGTGTTTGAATTTTTTGTTCACCGGATCAAATCTGTCAAGTCCATCGCCCGCTAAACCTAACCACATAATACCCCTCTTATCGGTAAAGATTTCCAGAATAAAATTACCGCCAGGCGAGTTCAAATTATTTTTTTTATTGGGATAGTGAGTGAAGTTTTGAGTTTCGTCGTTGAATTTTTGCAATACACCAGCTCCGATCCAGAGAGTGCCAATAGCATCTTCATAAACAATATTTATGTCGTTATTGGATATTGAGGTGGAGTCTTGTTTATCATGTTTGAAGTGTATGAATTTCCTTGTCAAGAGATCTAATTTGTCTAGCCCTCCGCCCAACGTTCCCACCCAGATATTTCCCTTCTTATCTTCATAAAGACAGCGGATGAAATTGTTGCTAAGGGACGTGCTGTCATCCGGGTCGTGTTTATATGCCACATGAGTATAACCATCATACCGCCAGAGTCCGTCGGAGCAACCGAACCAAAGAAAACCTTTTGAGTCCGTTATAATAGCATAAGTAGAACCTTCCGAAAATCCTTGCTTCTTTCCCAGCCTGACTGCAAGGGTAGCATTATTTTGTGACCACGCTGGAAGAGCACAGAGAAAGGTGACAACAGTCAAAAAGAATTTGCGCAGAGAGGAAAGTTGCGACATGAACTGAGGTTAAAAAGTAGAAAAACTTTACTCGCGCATTAACTAAAATGTAAAATACAGTGTGTGGAGATAAAAGTCAATTAAGTGCGGGTAAGGAATCTGTGAATAGGTAATTCACGTAAACCGCAAGGACGGTTGTAGCCTGATCAATTTGTTTTCTTAATTGGTTTAGGTTTGTCCGGTGGATTCAGCTCTTCTTCACCAATGGTCGGAGACTCTTCACCTTTCCTCATTTTATTCACCACAATTTCTGCGATCCGCCTTGCATCGGCCTGAGTTTTAAAGCCTTCATCGCCAGGCTTGCCTGGAATCGTCAGTTGATGAATTTTTAATTCCTTTTTTAGAAACACATCATAACCCCAAGTATTATTGGACGAAGCGATTAGCTTGAATCGAATACCCCCAATAGATTTTTCGGGAATGCTATCCTTACCCATTTTGACCAAGGTGCTATCCTTATCCATTTTAACAGAAGTACCATCCTTATTTATTTTGGTGGGCTTATTTTGTGCGGCGGCGATACCGACGCAATTAATTACAAGGAATAATAATAAGGCTTTCTTCATATGTGTTTAATTCAATAAAGATCGCCGGAATTTCGGTAATTTCTAAAAGCTCCTCACTTCTTCTATGTTATGAAAGCTCAACGTTTTGATTCTTGGTCCCAGCATTATTTGATGCGACGAAAAATTGAGACTGGTGGAATTATTCGACGACTTTCCTAGGAGAAGGCTAATCCAACCAATATAGCTTACTGGCTTTCTTGACCAGCTCTGCAACGTTTTTTGCTTCAAGTTTTACCAACATGTTCTTGCGATGTGTTTCTACCGTATTGACACTGATAGTAAGGTCGGTCGCAATTTTTTTTGTGGTCTCACCCTTAGCGATCTTGTTGAGTATTGTTTTCTCTTGTTTAGTAAGAACATGTTTTGGGTCAACTTCAAAGACGAGTTCTGTCAAAGGTCCTTTGTCAACCGAACGAAAAGGGGCTGAGGGATAAATAGCGTTGTGAAGTTCTTTCACCTTCACAAGAAGTTCAGTTGCTTCTTTTTTCAGCCGGGCGATTCGCTGCACATCATTTTTTTCTACGAAGCTCATAACAAGGGAATTTTCCATTTCCTTTGTCGGGAGATATTTTAGCGTGGTCGCCAAGCTTATGCAGGAAATGACTCCTTTGTCGCTGGTTAAAAGCCTGCCACCAAACTCATTTATGTTAGGTGCATCAAAATCAAAACCGGGTTCCAATGGCCTTCGGAAAAAAACAGCCTGTTGTTTCATAGCCGTCAGAGTATCCTGCGGATGCATATGTTCCGTAAAGAAGGCCACATTTTTTTCTTCAATTTCCTGTTTTGTAAAACCAGTCAAAGCTTCAAATGAAGGACTCACGTGGAAGTACCTTCCGGACGGGACATGTGCTATGTATGAAAAAAATTCCGGGTGCCAGTAGATAGTATCCAGCAATGCATCCAGCTCGGTTTTCGCG
>JANYDR010000366.1 GCA_025363495.1 Cyclobacteriaceae bacterium
CTGCAAAGGGTAATTGGTAACTATAAAGGAAAGGGAGCTTCTTTTATTAAAAACTAAGGTGTTGCCGGTTGATTCTAATTAACAAATTTAAACTTGAATAAGAGTCGAATGCATTTCAGCCTACTTAATCACAAGATCTAATTAAGTTAGAAATATAGTTTTGCCCAAAACAGAGTCTTAAAATTCTATCTAACAAAACTATTGCATGCTTAAAATCAGAGCAAATCCATTATTTAAAGTGTGTTAAAGATTACTTGTTTTTTTGCTCCACGGCCGCATGGCCGAGTCATCGCACCGACGCTGAGTCTTTAGCCACGCTCTTGCTCACCGCACCGCCCGGCAAAATACCAAGGCGTCTTATGCGATGACAGAAGGTTGTCCATCGATTGAGCTGCGGGATCTTCTTTCAATTTTAATTTCAGGTAATGGTTGGAACCATCTTCGAAAACTGAAATCTACCGCTCTCATAGCCGATCTGTACCAACAACAAACAACGATCAACCAACAACTATTACCCCTTCTTCTCTTCCTTCGCCCACATATCTCTCAGGGTAACGGTGCGATTGAATACAAGTTTACCAGGCCTGGAATCCGGATCACGATGGAAATAGCCTATTCTCATAAATTGATAACGATCTTCATCTTTTCCATCCGCCAGCACTGGTTCTGCATAGGCTTTTGAAATGATTTTTAATGAGTCGGGGTTAAGATGGTTTTTAAAATCGTCTTCAATCTTGTTAAGATCTTCAACTTGAAAAAGACGATCATAGAGTCTGACCTCAACTTCCAACGCATGAGGGACACTCACCCAATGAATAACACCTTTCACGTTTATTCCTGAAACATCGGAGCCGCTTTTACTTTCGGGGACATAGGTACAATGCAGTTCTGTTACATCTCCGGAAGAGTCTTTGACAACCTGCTCGCACTTAATAATGTAAGCACTTTTCAATCTAACCATCTGACCTGGAGCAAGTCGGAAATACTTCTTTGCGGGAACTTCCATGAAATCATCTTTCTCGATATAGAGTTCCCGACTGAATGGAATATCACGTGAACCGGTTGAATGGTCCTCCGTATTATTTTCACTTGGCAGCATTTCGGATTTTCCTTCAGGGTAATTTGTAATAACTACTTTAACAGGATCAGACACGACCATTCTTCGCAACGAGATTTTATTCAAATGCTCACGTACACAAAATTCCAGCAATCCGATGTCAATCAGATTTTCCCGCTTGGCAATACCGATCTTGTCACAAAATTCACGGATACTTTCAGCCGTGTATCCCCTTCTTCTCATACCGGCAATAGTAGGCATGCGGGGATCATCCCATCCGCTAACGTTTTTATCATTTACAAGCTGCAGTAATTTGCGCTTGCTCATTATAGTGTAGGTAAGATTGAGCCGGGCAAATTCATACTGATGTGAAGGATATATCTCAAGGTTGGCAATGAACCAATCATACAATTCACGATGAGGTATAAATTCCAGTGTACAGATACTGTGTGTAACATTTTCAATAGCGTCGCTTTGCCCATGAGCAAAATCGTACATTGGGTAAATGCACCAGGTATCTCCTGTACGATGATGATGGGCATGCTTGATCCGGTAAATGATTGGGTCACGCATGTGCATGTTGGGACTGGCCAGATCAACTTTCGCACGCAATACTTTCTCGCCGTCTTTATATTTGCCTTCCTTCATTTCGGCAAACACTTTAAGATTCTCCTCAACACGGCGACTACGATAAGCAGTAGCAGTCCCGGGTTTTATTGGCGTTCCTTTTTGTGTGGCAATCTCTTCGCTGGTGCTATCATCTACATATGCCAATCCTTTTTTTATGAGCACAATGGCAAACTCATATAGCTTTCCAAAATAATCGGACGCATAAAGTTCATTCGTCCAGTTAAATCCCAGCCAGCGAACATCCCCCTTTATTCCCTCAACATATTCGGTTTCCTCCGTGACAGGATTTGTGTCATCAAAACGGAGGTTGGTTTTTCCACCATACTTCAGTGCAAGTCCAAAATTCAGGCAAATACTTTTGGCATGCCCCAGGTGCAGGTATCCGTTTGGTTCGGGTGGAAAACGGGTAACGATGCTCTGGTATTTTCCAGATTTCAGGTCATTCTCGACAATTTCTTCCAGGAAGTTTAATCCTTTTTCCTCCATAATTCTGATTTGAAAACCTTAAAGGTATAAAGGGTTAGCGAAATTAGAGGAAAATCTTTTTCGGATCCCCGGAAAAAAAATTGACAGTTGACAAAGTGTTGTCAACTGGAGTTTGCCTATTGCCAATTTATAGATATAACTTTTTCCAAGAAAAATCTATCTACCATAGATCTGATTCAGCAGCCCACCCAGCCTTATCCCGGCCTGAAGTATCCTAAGCTTAACTATTCCAAAATTCTTATAACTATATTGATATGACAAGTTTCCATTTCCAATATCATAAACATTTGAACGATACGTCATTGATTCCGCGGCCCAATCTCTTACCGTTGCTTTCTGCCATTTAGCT
>JANYDR010000371.1 GCA_025363495.1 Cyclobacteriaceae bacterium
TTAAAAGATCATACGGATTCATATTTAAATGAGTTATCTGAATTGTCGGGCGTTGTTAAAGCAAGCCTGCATACAGGAGAGCCCGGCAGTAAGGCGATCATGTCATTTAGTAATTTTAAGACTCCGGAGATGAAAGATGGGATCATGATCAATACTTTCTTTGGAGACGCGGGGTTTGTTGATGTAATGGGATTCCATATTATAAAAGGAAGAGCATTTGATAGGAACATAGCTTCCGATTCGTCCGCTGTAGTGCTGAATGAGGCAGCCGCAAAAGCACTTGGGCTGGTTGATCCGGTAGGAGCAGAGGTCAACAAAGGACAACACGTTATCGGAGTTGTAAGTGATTTTCATTGGGAGTCGTTGCGCAATGCAATTGCCCCAGTGAGTTTTATGCTTGGTAAAGACTATTATCAAATGGGTTTCCGGTTGAATGAAAATGCCGCATCTGAATTTCTCTATGAGGCGGAACGGAAATGGAAGGAGCTTGTTCCTGGAGAGCCATTTAGCTATCACTTTGTTGATGATAATTTTGGTGAATTGCTAAAAAAAGAAGGAGTGCTTGGTAAAGCGATCGGATTTTTCACAGCCGTTGCAATTTTTATTTCTTGCCTGGGGCTTTATGGACTGTCTGCCTACACCGCTGAGCAGCGTACGAAAGAAATTGGAATCCGTAAAGTTCTGGGAGCAACCGCTTCCAACATTGTGACTATGCTAAATAAGAAATTTGCTGTACTTGTATGTATTTCGATTTTGATATCAACCCCCATCTCATTGTACATAATGACGAAGTGGATTGAAGGATTTGCTTACCGCGCGGAATTTCAGGTATGGATATTTCTTATCGCTATTTCAGCGGCACTTGCCATTGCGTTGGTGACAGTAAGTTTTCATTCCCTAAAGGCAGCACTGATTAACCCGGCAGATACGCTTAAATACGAATAGACTACAAGTCAGCTGCTACTCAGCAGCGATTGAAGAGAATTGAGACCTCCGGCGGCATTTTACCGCAGAGGCGCAGAGGATCTTAATATAAACACGAAAAATAAGAGCGCAGAGTCAATGGCATATTGAAGTGTTCAACTTACGAGCTTCGCTCTAGTCAGAGAGTTCAATAAATTCAATTATTTCTTTCAAGTGCGAAGCACGTAGCAAAACGCTTAATTTAAGTTGCTACTCTGCGATCTCAATTTTGTTCTTAGTGTGAGCAGAAAAGCTCTGCCTCTGCGGTAAAATGCCGCCGGAGGTCTTAAAGAAGTATAATTAATACAATAATTCGCAATGTGAAAGGGAATTTGTCGTAATAAACATGAAATATGTTTGACAAAATAGTAACTAATCCAAACCTCTCCCGTATATTAGTCTGACAAATCATATACAAATGTCAAAAGAATACTTAGGCGAATTTGAGGAGCTGGTTCTCACCATGGTGGGGATTTTGCAAGAGGACTCATATGGAAATGCCATTGTTACTGAGATAAAGGAACGAGTGGGAAGAGAATCAAATCTCAGTGCTGTGCATGTAACACTCTATCGGCTTGAGGATAAAGGCCTTGTCAAATCGTACATGGGGGGTGCCTCCAATTTAAGGGGAGGGAGAAGAAAGAGAATCTTCCAGATAACCAACGCCGGCCTTGCTATGCTCCGCTCCATGAAGGAATCAAGAATTGACCTGTGGAAGCTGATACCGCAATTGAAAATAGTGGGCGTTAATTAGTAGTGTCTCTTTCGTTTAACTGGATTGTGTGATGAAAGAAGGGAATAGATTTTCTCCACCCCGATGGCCATTTCGGTTTTTAGAGGGGTTCTGTCCGTAAAACCTTTACGAAGCGATCGAGGGAGATTTAGTGGAGAGTTTTGAAAAGGATGTTTCTATATGGGGTGAATCAGTGGCAAAGCGTAAACTGATTATAAGTGTAGTTCGATTTTTCAGACCGGGTATTTTATTAAGGAATAGAGTTGGAACTAAATTTTTCAATACGATTATGTTGTCAAATTATCTTATCACAGCTTACCGCAATGTTCT
>JANYDR010000392.1 GCA_025363495.1 Cyclobacteriaceae bacterium
ACAGCTGTGTGAAAATAGGCTGTCCGGTAAAAAATGTATTTTTGATCATGCTAGGTTTGAATGTGTGGTAACATCAAAGATAGCTGGGAGAGGTTTTTTACGAAACTTCTCCCTTATTTCCCCGGACAACAGTGATTTGAAGATTTGAAAATTGGAGTGAGTTACTGATTGGCAGCTGGCTTGTATACCCAATCTCAGTAGGATTCTGTAGTGTGTCAAACTCTGATGATTTCAATGTTGACCTTCCTTGATCAAGTCATTTGCTTTTTCAGAAGAAACAATTTTGCCATCTCTAATGTCCTTCAGTCCGGCGTCAATTGAGTTCTTTTCTTCCGTTGTGAGCTTATAAACAGAGTCAATTTCCGACTCAATTTTTATGATATCGTAAATTTCTTTCAGGATTAATTCATCCTCAATAGAACTCAATTTTTCGATTATCCTTTTACTTAGTTCAATTACGGACATTTTATTTTTTAGTTGACCTTTAAAATCCGAAGAAATTCTCGTCCCAAACAAGCTTGCTGCCAACGTTAGCTGAACGCAGTTGCGGGGTCGGAACGTTCGATGCCATTTATTTCAATTTGTTCTGCTATCTGTTTTGTTGCTATTTTTTTTCGACCCATTGCTGCCAACGTTCGCATATAAACGATAAAAGGATTAGACAAATCCTTTTATAACGACTTGTTCAAAACCTCCTGGGTGATCTACGCCAAACGCCCTTTCGGTGGACCTAAACAGGTGATCGAATACCTGGGTCGTTACACACACAAGATTGCCATTTCTAATCATCGTATTGCAAGCATTACGGACGATGCAATCACGTTCCGTTACAAAGATTATCGTGATGAAAGCAAGAACAAGGTGATGAGTCTTAATCCACAGGAGTTCATTCGGAGATTTTCACTTCATATTCTACCAAAAGGATTTCCTCGCATTCGTCACTATGGAATCCTGAGCAGCAAGCGCAAACAAAAAACACTTCCCATGATTCATGAGCAGCTTAACAGCCTTTTCCTCAAAGCAGAAAAGAAAGATTGGAAACAGATCAGCAATGACCTCGGCTACAATCCTGACTGCTGTCCGGTGTGCAGTAAGCCTTCGGCGAACTACATCTTTTTTGGCAACAATAGGTCAAGTTTGTTAACGGAATAATCTGGAATTCTGATGAGCACATCCCTTAGCCACTCGAAGGGATTAACGTTGTTCATTTTACAAGTGCCAAGGAAGGAATATAACATTGCTGCTCTTCGTGCTCCATTGTGTGAACCGGCAAAGAGATAGTTCTTTCTTCCAATTGCTACGGGTCGGATCGCATTCTCCACTAAGTTGTTATCAATTCTCAGACGACCATCCGTAGTGTAGATGTTAAGCTTATCCCACCGCTGTAAGCTGTAAAATATAGCTTGACCAATAATACTCTGTGGCAAAACATCTTTATAATTTTCCAGCAGCCATTGCTTGAGGCCATTGAGTATGGGAACAGCTTCCTGCTGCCGCAATTGATAAAGTTCGCTTTCTGATAATTCATTCTCTTTTCCCTGACGCTCCAGGGCATAGAGTTTCTGCATTTCACTTAACACATGCGATGCCCTGACCAGATCATTATCTTTGGCTTCATCAAATTTCCTTCGGGCATGCGCCATGCAATTCAATAAGGTTATGCCCGGCTTTTTATCAAAGTCGTCGTAAACAATATAGCCATCGGTTTGCAGGTGTCCCTTAAAATCTTTCAGGCAATCCCCGGGACCTTCACGACCCCGGCCCTCCCGGTAATCGAAGAGTACCAATCTTTCTTGTGGAGCATGGTACACCCAGTGATAGCCCCGATGCGTGGTTCCTTTCTTGTCTTTATCTAAAACCTTGATTGGTGTTTCATCGGCCTGCAGATAATTACTGCTCAACACGTGTTTGCGGAGTACTTCATACAAGGGATCCAGCAACGTACAGCTAGCGCTGATCCAATCGGTGAGGGTTGAGGCAGGAAGCTTTATGCCTTCACGCTCAAAACGCTGTATCTGACGATGGATTGGAAGGTGATCGGTATACTTATCAATGATGATCTGGGCTAATAAACCAGGACCTGCAATACCTTTCTCAATGGGACGTGTTGGAAGATCGGCAATCACCACACCTTCGCCATCGGGCTTTGCATATTTAGGCCGTACGATCTGACGCACAAATAACTTTCCTGGAATACGGTCTAACTCTTCGGTGATCTCTTCTCCGATTTTCTTCCATCCGCTTACATCTTCTTTCGGTTCAATGACCACTTGCTCACGAGGCAGGTTGGCCGGAAGCTTCATTCTGCCGGTATGGAGTTTTTCAACAGCGGTTTCTCTTGTCTTGCGTGTATATTCTATTTTCTGGGTCGAAGTCGATGCAACGGTAGGTTGAACATCTAATCCCAGAGCAAGTTGCTCTTGGGGTGTGGCGGGCACAAAACGTTCATGTCGTGATCCGAATACTAAACGTTTGAGTTGATCAAGTTCATGCATAAGCTGCATGTTTTGAACAACAAGCTCTTCATAGGTAAGTGTATTTTTTGATGCACTGATCACGCATGCAAAATAAAAAACATCATCCACTTATGATGCATAAACATCACCAGATTGATAACTATTTTTTTCTACATCAAATCGTTTTCGTCTTCTTACACTCTTCAGTGATATACCTTGTAGAATAAGCATTAGCTCATCACCACGTAACTCAAGGGAAGCAGATGAACTTGTCAGGGAAGGCAATTCATACGTACCTCGCTCCAGTCGCTTGTGATAGATTGAAAATCCATCACGCTCCCAGAGCAGCAACTTCACCTGACTCCGTCTTTTGTTAAAAAAGATGAATACATCTCCACTCAGGGGATCTTTGGTCATTCCATCCCGGACAAGACCACTCAATCCATCAAAGCCTTTACGCATATCACTTTGATGCCGGTAGAGAAAATATCGACTCGAAGGAGAAAGAGATAGCATTCTAGGATAGCAGCGCCCGTAAAAACGAGACCTCAACAGTCTGATAGAAATTTAATCGCTTGCCATCCGGAAAAATAATTTCTACCGCTGGAGAACCCAACCTCACTGTCTGAACTTGTAGCGGAACAAAAGCAGAAGAAACAGGAGTGGGATCATTCTCCTGACGATATTTCTTGTACCAATAATGAAAAACGCTATAGACCAGGCCCTGTGCTTTGCAAAATTCCTGTTGACTCTGACCACTACTCTTCCAGGATTCAATCATGGAAAACATTGATTCCTGCTTTTCTAATTTTGTTGCCATAATGGTTTGGTTTAACTTTTGACAACAAAATTATCTCAACCCAACAGCTCCGTAAAGACGTACTTCATCGAAGGCTTAC
>JANYDR010000422.1 GCA_025363495.1 Cyclobacteriaceae bacterium
ATTCTCCGATCTTCCTTTCTTATACACCATCCTTCCTTGAGCCTTTCCCTTGCGAAGTTCTTTCTGTTCTTCAACCGGTAGTGCTATTATTTCTATGCACTCCACAGAACAACATTCATTGAATTTTTCAGCGCACTCTTCACATTGAATGAAAAGCAAATGACATCCTTCATTTCTGCAATTTGTATGATTGTCACATGGCTTGCCGCACTGATGGCATACGCTTATAACTTTATCAGAGATGCGTTCACCCAGTCGTTCATCAAATACAAAGTTCTTGCCGATGAATTTATTCTCATGCCCCTGATCTTTCACTTGACGTGCGTATTCAATAATACCTCCGTCGAGTTGAAATACATTTTTAAATCTGCGATGCTTCATCCAGGCACTTGCCTTTTCACAACGGATTCCGCCGGTGCAATACATGACAATATTCTTCTCCTTTTTGTCTTCCAGCATTTTTTCAACGATCGGGAGAGATTCTTTAAATGTATCTACATCCGGACAAATAGCATTTTCGAAATGGCCCACTTCACTTTCATAATGATTCCGCATGTCAACAACAACAGTTTCGGGATCCCTTGTTAGCTGATTAAATGCCTCCGCGGAAACGTGAGTGCCGGAATCTGTGACGTCGAAACTTTTATCATCAAGACCATCGGCAACGATTTTTCTCTTTACCTGTATTTTAAGAATGAAAAATGATTTTCCATCATCTTCAATGGCGACGTTTAATCTTACATTTTTTAGGAAATTGATTTTATCCAGTGATTGTTTAAAAGCATCGAACTGATCTTTCTCCACGCTTAATTGAGCATTGATGCCCTCCGGTGCGATATAAATTCTTCCAAGGATTCCCATTGGAGACCAGGTTGCATAAAGAGTATCCCTGAATTCTTTGGGATCTGAAATCTGATGGTACTTATAAAACGAAAGCGTCAGCTTGTTCTGAGGCGAGCTGTGGAGCTTTTGCTTGAGGATGCGTTTATCGACCTTGTTGTAGAGGGAGTCCATAGAATAGGGTACAAAAATAGCGCATAGAGATGAAAGTGGAAAGTTGAAAGTGGAAAGCTAGGTCCCAACATAGAAAGTATAATTCTCGACTTAATATCTATCTTAAATCACTGCAGACAGCTATTTAAATCTAAAATGAGATTGCTCGAATGAATTAATCTTCTAGATCAGACAAAACTAGCTTTTCAATTTCAGCTTTAAACTTTCAGCTTTCAATTAATTTATTTTCCCGCTTTCAACTGTCCTCTCAACAACAGGTTATATTCCTCGCAGGTCAGGTATCCTTTCTGATGACAATAAAGGCACGTCTTATATGTTTCTCCAAAATAGTCTTTCTTTATAATCACAGTAGATCCATTACAGACCGGACATGTAACTTTTCCGGTGGGTCCGCAATCAATCGTGTAATCTTTCGAAAGAACTTCTGCGGCTTTTTGTGATTCGAGCTGTCGTTCTTGTAAGAGACTTTGCTCAGCTCTCTTAAGCCAGTCGGCAGCTTCCTCTGAATACTGCCCGGTGGTTCCTTTTAATTGGATGTATTTGGTAAGCCAATCGACACTTTGTTTGAACTTCCCGATAAAGTAAGAATTTTTCCCAAAGAAGAACGTAAGGTCGGAGGGGATGCTTCTCATGTTGCTCAAGGCATATTTCAATTTCTGATCAGCCAGTGTGTATTCTTCATGATCGAGGTAATAAATCCCGGAGTCCATTTGTGCTCTTATCTGACGAACCCTTTCAAACTCCTTTTGCTGTTCAATCTGACGTATCTTCTCACGCTCCGCATCTTGCTGGGCGAAGGAGGATATGAAAGAAAAAAGAAATACGATCACTAAAGAAAACCTCATTGTTGAAAACGTTTTTTAGGTAAGTCGAGCCACTCGAGAGTAGCGTTGACGAAGATATCCTCTTTTATTTTCTTTGAAAGGTCTGAGTCTTCAATGAATTTTCCAATTTCCAGGTCACCCAACGGAAAGGGGTAATCGGATCCAAGTGTTACGCGATTGGAGCCCACCATCTTTACAACATATTCAAGCATTAATGGGTCATGGGTGATGCTGTCAACCCAGAATTTTCCAAGGTATTTTTTTGGTTCAATGGGATTGTCAATGGCTACCAAATCCGGGCGACAATCAAATCCTTGTTGAATGCGTCCGATCGTTGGTAGAAACGATCCTCCTGAATGAGCAAAGTTTACTCTCAAGGCTGGCAGTCTTTCAAAAATCCCACCAAAAATCATGGAGCAGATTGCGCGCGACGTTTCCGCTGGCATTCCCACAAGCCATGGAAGCCAGTAGCGAGACATTTGTTTTTCACCCATCATGTTCCAGGGGTGAACCAATATTGCCATACTTAGTTTTTCACAGGCTTCAAAGATCGGGAAGAACCGTTCTTCATTAAGATTCTCATCATTGATATTCGAGCCAATCTGAATGCCATGCAGTCCGATTTTTTTGCATCGCTTGAGTTCTTCTACCGCCAATTCAGCGTCTTGCATAGGAAGAGTCGCAAGGCCCACATAGTTCTTTGGATATTTTGTTACAAGCTTTGCCAGGTTATCATTTAAAAACTTAGAAAGGTCAAGACAGTCGGCTGGTTTTGCCCAGTATGAAAACATAACGGGAATTGTACAGACCACTTGCACCTGCGTATTAAACTCTTCATATTCTTTTATCCGGAGTTCGGGGTTCCAGCAATTTTCCTTGATTTCACGAAAGAACTGATTTCCACGCATCATTTTGGCATAACCCTTTTTGTGATGCTGAAGATAGATGAAGTCGCCATAACCAAACTTATCGCTCCAGTTGGGCATTTTTTTAGGAAGGATGTGGGTGTGGCTGTCGATTTTCAAGTTAAAAGCTTAAGGCGGAAAGCTAAAAGCTTAAAGCCGATACTCCAAACACTGGGGTTTCAGTTTCTAATAAATCACTCAAGCTTTCTGCTTTTAGCTTTTTACTTTAAACTTAAGACTGCTTCCAACCCGTAATGATCCGACAAATCTTCGTGTTCCTTAGTCCAGCGTTGTTTGATGATTTGTACACGTCGGTTAATCGAAAAGTTTGTTGATCCATTAGGTCGAATAAAAAAATAATCCAATAAGAGGCGATATTCTTTTCTGGTTTCGCAGAGGTCATTATTAGGTCGGTCCATGGTGAATTGTTGTTTGCCCAATAATTCTCCGTCGGACGCTCTTAATGTTTCCAGCATTACCGAATACCTCGCAAGGCGATCAATAAAACTCTGAGAAATATCCGCTGGAAGGCTGGGTGGAATACTTTTAATTGTATTGAAGTCTCCGCAGATCAGCTGAGGTACGTTTTGTTTAGCGTGTCGTTCCAATAGATCTGAAGCAAGCTGAGCATATTGACTATACATGATTTCCTGCGCCCCGAAAGCCTGGAGATGTGTGCCTGCGACCTGAATGATTTTTCCGTTGACATCCAGCTCCGCCATCAATGCTCCTTTGCGTGACATCTTATCAATTCCTGATCTGTATTTAAACCGAATTTGGTAAACCTGCTTAATCGGGTATTTGCTGAAAAGCATAACGCCTCCATTCGTTTTGAATGCAATAGTTTTTTTGTTGAGAACACGAGTATGATAAGGATATTTTTGGGTTAGACCTTTTGTAATAATCCTTCTGCTTCGTTTTTGAAATAATTCCTGAAAGACGACTACGTCGTAACCCCGTTGATTTAATTGATTTACAATGGCGCGGGCTCTTATGGCTTTGTGATTACTTTTAATGATTGGCAGCATTTGAATGTTCCAGGAAAGGAGGGAGAGGGAGTCTTGTGATCGGGTATGGTTGGAGATGAGAAGAAGTAGTATGGTAAAAAATAATAGTTTAAAACTTATCCTTCGGCATGTTGCCAGTTGCCGGTTACCGGGAGAAATAGAGATTTCGTTATTATAAATTGTTTCCATTGGACTTGTACTTTGTAGAACAACGAAACGGGAAATTTAGTTAGCCTGATAATCTTGATTCACAGGACCCTGGAAACTTGCACCTGGTAACCGGTAACAGTTTACCCAAGTAGTCCATGCACTTGCGCGTGATAAAGCAACATAATTGTCTTCGCATCCTTTATCTCACCCGTTGTTATCATTGACAGGGCTTTCTCGAAACTCAATTCGAGTACATCGATATCTTCATCATCCAAACCACCGCCCTCGTTGATTTTTTCTTCGTTTGAATATTCGGCAACGAAAAAATAAAGTATCTCGGTCACAGACCCAGGCGACATATATGCTTCGAAGATTTTCTTAACATCTTTTATTTTATATCCGGTCTCTTCTTCTGTCTCCCGCTTGATGGCAACGTCTGGTTGATCCTTATCAAGTAATCCAGCACAAGCTTCAATCATCATCCCGTCGGCATTGCCATTAATGAAAGTTGGCAAGCGAAACTGCCGCGTAAGTATTACAGACTTTTGAATTTTATTATAAAGCAGGATAACTGCTCCGTTTCCACGGTCATAGGCTTCACGGGTCTGATGCTGCCAGGTGCCATCCTTTTTTTGGAAGTCGAAAGTGATCTTCTTGAGAACGTACCAGTTTTTAGAAAGTATCTCTTCTTTCTGAATTACGATTTGATTGCCCATTAAAAAAAATTACAATGAATAAGGCGCCCGGTATTCTCTCTTCACGAACGCATTGGCCTGATCAAAGTTGGTCACTTTCATATTGTCACCATCCCACAGAAGTTTAACACCTCTTCCAGGATAATCGAATTGATTCGGTCGGTCTGCTTTCGGTGTGCGGATGTCATTGCTGCGAATAGCAAGATTTCCCATCAGAATGGTTTCTGTAAGAGGACCAGCTATTTCAAACGGAGAGCTCACATCCATTTTGCCATATCCTGCCAAACAAGCTTCAACCCATTGCGCATAATGTCCTTCGGCACTGAGAGGAACCCGCTTAATGGTTTGAGGAATGTTTACTTCTTTCGTTTTTGAAGTCGGAAGAAGTGTGGGTAATACGCCGTACGTACCACACATCATTTTTCCTTT
>JANYDR010000442.1 GCA_025363495.1 Cyclobacteriaceae bacterium
TCAAAGAAATCTTTTTTACGACTGTCCTATTTTGCGGCAATATTGATAGCTCTGCTGTTGATAGCATTTTCATCCACGGCGCAAACAAGGGACGTAGAGGAAGCCCTTTACATGTCTGAGACAGAAAGGCCAACGAAAGGCATCGATCAGATGGAGAAGCTTATACAGGCCAACCCAACAGATGCATCATTGCTGTACTATCTCGGCTATATTCAGATGAATGCCGGTGAACAGGATAAAGCGCTCTCTTCGTTCGAAAAGGGAATAAAGCTAAATGACAAGGAGCCATTGAATTATGCTGGCGAGGGATATCTAAACATGAAGCAAAAGAAATTTTCTGAGGCTAAAATTCTTTTCGACAAGGCACTACAGATCAGCAAATTGAAAAATGTAGAAGTGTTAAAAGCAGTTGCAGAAGCTTATCTCCTCGATAAAAAATATGTAGGCGATGCGATTCAGCTACTGAGTAAGGCAAAGGCTATACGCGACACCGATCCTGAAGTCAGTATACTTTTTGGTGATGCGCAGTGGGAACAAAATAATGGAGGTCTTGCTGTAAGCAGCTACGAGCAGGCGGCGACTATTGATCCCAAGTTAGCGCGTGCTTATTATAAGATAGGGCTGGTCTATGTGAGAGCAAGAACGTATGACGTTGCCCTGGAGTCACTGAAAAAAGCTGTCAGCCTCGATCATGAATACACGTTGGCCTTCAAGGAGCTTGGCGAGCTATACTATCTCATGAAGAAAGGAGAGGATGCAGTGAAAGCTTATGAAACCTATCTGTCACTTACCGAGCGGCCTGAAGTTGGAAGACTTCGTTATGCTTTTTTTCTGTTTATGGCGAAAGACTATCCTAGGGCCAATGAGATTTTCAAGAGTCTCAATGAGTCGCCTGAAGCAAATCCTCTTACACTTAGATTTTACGCATACTCCTTATTTGAAGTTGGCGATTATCAACAGAGCCGAACGACATTTGAGACTTATTTCTCCAAAGCACCTTTGCAAGATATAGAAGCATCAGATTATGCTTATTACGGAAAAGTTCTGTTGAAACTCAATGAGGAATCCCCAGCAATCATAAATTTTCAGAAAAGCCTTGCGATGGATAAAGATCAGGTTGAAATAATGCAGCTTCTGGCAGAGACAAATTTTAAGATCAAGAATTATCAGGATGCTATTGTTTCGTACAGACGGCTCATGGCCAAACGGCAAAAGCCAGTGTCACAGGATTATTATTCTATTGGACGCGCATTTTATTTCAATAAGCAGTATCAGGAATCCGACTCGGCTTTTGTGAAACTTATTGAGCTGCAACCTAACATGACAGTCGGATACCTTTGGGAAGCCCGTGCGAAATCAAATCTTGATCCTGAATCAGAAAATGGATTAGCGAAGCCATATTATGAAAAATTGATTGAGAAGGCTGTCGCAAATCCCGACAAAGGGAAAAGCGATTTGATTGAAGCATACTCTTATCTCGGATATTATCACTTTATAAAGAATGAAATGAGTTTATCGAAGTCGTACTGGGAGAAAGTAATTACTTTGAATCCTTCCGATGAAAAAGCGAAGGAAGCGCTGAAAGCAATTCATTAAAAAATTGGTTAAGTTTTCCATTAAGGTATTTGAAGCACCTTCTAATTAATTTCTAATTCAGAATGAAAGTGTTTAATCCAAATTAGAAAGGTAATTTTGATTCATGAAAATCTTATTAATCGAAGATGAGGTAAAGACCCTAGCGTTTATCAAAAGAGGATTGGAGGAGAATGGATATGACGTCGATACAGCTTCTGATGGAATTGCGGGTAAGGAGCTGGCCCTAAGTAAAACTTTCGATATAATTATAAGCGACATTATCCTGCCAGGCTTGAATGGAAGAGATCTTTGTCGCGAATTACGAGCTGCGAAGATTCAAACTCCATTGCTAATGCTTACTGCCCTTGGTGGTGCTGATCATGTTGTTGAAGGTCTTGATAGCGGTGCGGATGATTATCTCTCAAAGCCATTTGAGTTTAAAGAACTGCTGGCACGTATCAGAACTCTTTCAAAGAGGCTTATATTACCTAAAGGAGATAAGAATTTGTCAATAGCTGATCTTGAAATGGATCTGACAGCAAGGAGAGTGAAGCGGGCAAATCGCGACATTGTGTTAACCGCAAAGGAATTTGCTTTATTGGAATTTTTTCTAAGGAATCGTGATAAAGTTTTGTCCCGTGCGGAAATCTCCAGCAAGGTTTGGAACCTTGATTTTGATACTGGAACAAACATGGTAGAGGTTTATGTGAATTATTTGAGAAAAAAGATTGATCGTGACTTTGAAAAGAAGCTCATTCATACGCAGTTTGGTATGGGATACATCCTCAAAGAGGAATAGTTTATGCAAATCCGGTCCAGGCTTACATTGCAATTCTCGCTGCTTTCCGGAGCTATTCTTCTAGTGTCATTTGTTTTAATTTATTTTTTCGCATATCGCTTCAATCTTCAACAATTTCACCAGCGATTAAATGACAAAGCACTAACATCGGCTACCCTGTTGCGAGTAATAGAAGTTGACTCGGCTCTTTTAAAAACAATTGACCGCGCTAAACGGGATGTTCTTTATGGAGAGAATATTACTGTTTATGATCAGTTAAACAAGGAAATCTATACAAACAATGATACAGTCACCTTTGATGTAGATGATGCTTTATTAAATGACATCCGAAATGCTGGAGCAAAATATTTTCAGCAGAAAGGTTTTGAGATTTCCGCCATGGACTTTCATCACGATAATCATGAATATATTGTTATAGCCGGAGCGATTGATGTAACGGGTAATCAACAGTTAACAAATCTTCGCACGCTTTTGATTATTTTATTTGGTGTAATGCTTGCGATCGTAACAATTGTTGGATGGATTTACGCAGGTCGTGCACTTAAACCCATTAACGAGTTGATTGGGAAAATAGAGTCATTTTCGGTAAAAGATCTCAGGCGTCGACTTGAAAGGCGCAAGTACAATGACGAGATTGGAAAACTCATCTTTATTTTTAACAGATTGCTTGAGCGAATTGAAAAAGCCTTTGATCTTCAGAAATCTTTTGTGAGTAATGTTTCTCACGAACTAAAAAATCCATTGACGAAAATTACCTCGCAATTGGAGGTTACCCTTCTCAAAGAAAGGTCGACGGAAGAATACCAAAAGACTACCGAATCCATACTTGAAGATATTAGGGATCTTAACATGCTTTCAGGAAGTTTACTTGATCTGGCGTCTGTTCACGAGGATAATAGAACTTTTGCCATGACAAGGCTGCGTGTTGATGAAGTACTATGGGAGGTGCTTGAAGAAGTTAAATCACTTGATGCCTCCTATCAAACAGAAATTACTGAATTAACTCTTCCGGATGATGAAGAGAGACTTTATGTTAATGCAAATCTTTACTTGCTTAAAATAGCTTTTCAAAATATTGTTGAGAATGCATGCAAATTTTCGACTAATCATAAAGCAAAAGTTTCATTCAGCTGCTCCAGTCTTCATATTGATATTCGAGTTTCAGATAATGGGCCTGGGATTGATAAAGGTGATTTAGAGAATATTTTTC
>JANYDR010000448.1 GCA_025363495.1 Cyclobacteriaceae bacterium
TCCCAAGTATCAACTTAGCCAGCGTCTGTTTTGCTTCTAAAGCAAAATTTTGACCGGAATCAGGACTGTCAATGCCATATAAAAGGACTTTGTATTGTTCGCCATTGTCGTTAAGTACCTCAATTGTATTTCCGTCGATAACAGAAACTACCTTGACCGTGGGTACATCGCCGGCAAATGCCCTCAGGGACACCGCCCATAGGGTAAACATTCCAATAATAAACTTCATAACATGTAGGGGAGATACAGTTTGATCTGTCAAAGATTCAAAAGGTAAGTGTTTTACTTAAGCGTAACTGAGGGCACTTCATTCCCATGTAAGGTTTGGAGCGATTTTGCATAATTTCACCTGCTTGACATCCAGGTATAGTGTCATCTACGGCCAAGTGTCAGCCTTCAACAGGCAAAGACACTTCCAAAACCTCCCAATAAATGACAATTTCGTCTTTTCGATTACTTTCTGACTCAATCACATAACGAAGCCGCTCTTGTCTCAAATTCTCAACTTCAGGCTTTACCTTAACTCTGACCAGGTCATCTTTAGGATCATATTCATCTGCCAGATGCTGGTCCCAATTCCTGTTGATAATAATAATCCATTCATCTTTTCCCGGAATAGTGAACAGTCCATATTTGCCAGCTGGAATATTTAGTCCACCTACGACAACTTCGTGATTGAATTCAATGCTGGTTGCACTGTGTGCTCCGGTGACCCATACATTATCAAAAGGCACAAGTCCTCCCCAGATGACACGTCCTCTGACAGCCGGCGAGAACTTCAGCATTGAATTCTAAATTTTAACTGTTCTAAGTCTAAGACTATTCACAATAACTGAAACGGAACTTAAACTCATCGCAAGAGCAGCAAGCATAGGACTTAGAAATATTCCAAAAAATGGATATAACACACCCGCCGCTAATGGAATACCGATAACATTGTACACAAACGCAAAGAACAGGTTTTGCTTTATGTTCGAGATGACGGCGTGACTCAGCTTCCTTGCTTTGATGATGCCTTGCAGATCACCCTTCACTAACGTAATTCCAGCACTTTGAATGGCCGCGTCCGTGCCGGTTCCCATGGCAATTCCAACATTCGCCTGTGCCAGTGCCGGAGCATCATTGATCCCGTCGCCCGCCATAGCAACGATCTTATTACCCTGCTGAAGCTCTTTTACTTTATTAAGCTTATCGACAGGCAGATATTCTGCTTCATATCCGTCAAGTCCCAGCGCATCTGCGACACCTTTGGCTGTATTTTTATTATCGCCCGTGAGCATGATTACTTTCAATCCTTGTTGTTGCAATTCATGAATCGCGGTCTTTGAATTTGCTTTTATCGGGTCAGCGACACTGATATAGCCTAACAATTGTAATTGAGCCACAATGAATATTACTGTTTCACTAACTGATTGTCTCCCTTCAGTTTCTTTTAAAATTGATTCATCAGGAGTTACTCCCTGGTCTTTCAGGAGCTTCGCATTACCAATAAAGACTTTTTTAGAATCAATCATACCGGTAATACCATGGCCCGTGATAGATTCAAAATTAGTTACCTCACTGAGTGAAAGATTTTTGGTTTTCGCTGCTCTCACTATTGCTTCCGCCAATGGATGTTCACTGCTCGATTCAAGCGACGCCGCCAGCATGAGAATTTTATCTTCACTAATCGAGCTATGAAACGATTTTACGGATTTAAGCGAAGGCTTTCCTTCTGTGATGGTCCCCGTTTTATCAATCACCACAACATTTACTTTTTCCATTTCTTCAAGAACTTTTGCTTCTTTGATCAGTACACCAGCAGTCGCACCCTTGCCTGTACCCACCATGATAGACATGGGCGTTGCAAGACCCAATGCACAGGGACAAGCAATGATTAAAACTGTTACTGCATTAGCAAAGGCAAATACGAATGACGGTTCCGGGCCCCATATCGCCCATACGGCAAAAGATAAAATTGAAATAGGAACGACTATGGGAACAAAAAACTTTGCAACCCTATCAGCCATGTTTTGAATGGGCGCCTTTGATCTGCTGGCTTTATTGACCATATCAATAATCTGCGCGAGCAACGTGTCCGAACCAATCCTAAGAGCTTTCATTTCAAAACTTCCGGTTCCGTTTAGTGTGCCACCGGTAACAGGGTCACCCTGATTTTTTTCAACAGGCACAGCCTCTCCTTAATCATTGATTCATCGATTACGCTCCTGCCTTTGGTAACTTCTCCATCGATCGGGATTTTTTCTCCGGGCCTGATTTTTAGAACATCCTGTAATACGATCTGATCCAACGGAACTGTCTGTTCATGCCCATCTCTGATAACCGTTGCTTCCGGCGGAACTAAATTCAACAAAGCACGGATCGCGCTATTCGTTTGACCCCGGGCTTTCAACTCGAGCACCTGACCTAATAATATAAGTGTAAGGATGACTGTAGCCGCCTCGAAATACAAGTGAACGGCTCCATGCATTTTAAATTGATCTGGAAACAAACCTGGGAACATCAATGCAACAATGCTGAACAAATAGGCTGCACCAGATCCCAATGAAATTAACGTCCACATATTTGGCGACCAGTGTATCACCGATTGATAGCCACGCGTAAAAACGTCGGCGCTGCAATAAAAAACAACCGGCGTAGCTAAAACAAATTGAATCCAGCCCCAGGTTGTCATATTTGCAATTTCAGAAAGATGCAAACCCAACATCTCTCCCATCGTAATCATGAAGACCGGTATCGTAAAGGCAGTAGCAATCCAAAACCGCTTAAGCATCGACTTGTATGCAGCAACCTCTTCTTCATTATCTTTTTGAGCGATTCTTGGAACAAGATCAATCCCGCAGATCGGGCAACTGCCTGGAGCATACTCACAATTTCCGGATGCATAGGACAGGTATATTCCTTGATTCCGGATTTTGGATTATTCATGGAAAGCATTTGATCGGACGCAGCATGATCATGCTTCATCAAAGGTTTCATTTCGGTCACGGTATTGTCGGTTGCTTTCTTAACCGGAACCAGATTCATTCCACACTTCGGACATTTACCTGGACCATCCAGGATAATCTCCGGATGCATGGGACATGTGTATTGGATTGGTTGATGCAAAGAATGGTCCATTGTCAGATGCTTAATGATAAAGGCTATTACTGAATAGTCTCTTTCACCGATCCACACTTAAGCATCATATCGCCGAAATAAGGATTCCTGATCTCTTTCTGGTTGGATAGCCAGAAAGCACCTGCATTATTATTAGCCATCGGACAGAATTCTAGATACAATTTCCCAGTCGAAAGTTTTCCACCCTTCACCAATGTTGTCATCTCGTTACTTAGAGTGCTGAAAGATTTGCGCTGATCATCAATTGTCGCGACCTTTTGGATTACAGAAGTAAGATCAAGCATTTTTTTTGACCCGTCCACAACCTTTAAAGATTTCTCCAACTGACCCGCGGCCTTTTTAGCTTCTTCTTGATTAGAGGCTACGAGTGCATCTTTCAAATGAATATAATGCTCATAGGCAGAACCAATTTTTGCATCTTTAAACATTACCATAGACTCTTCGGATTTCTGTTCCGCTTTCTTAGCATGATCATGTTGAGCAAAGATTAACGTTGTCGCGCAGATCAATAAGGAGAGAGTTAACATTGTCTTTTTCATAATTTTTGTAATTAAAAGGTTAATAACTGTTAGAATAATTGGTTTAATGATGATGTCCGGCCATCGGATCACCGCCTTTCTTTAATACGAGTTCGCTATACAATAAATAAGCTCCTGTAATGACAACGTTTTCATGTTCCATCACGCCGTCCGTTATCTCAACTTTGTCATAGTTCTCCAAACCAGTCTTCACCATTCGCGGTTTGAAAGCACCATTATTTTCAAGTATCCATATGTGACTTCCCCTAGCATCTCGGATCACGGCATCGGAAGGAAGAGCCACAACTTTCTTTTCGGAATGAGATAGGATAACAGTTGCCTGCATACCAGGAAGAAAATCATGCTGCGGATTATTGATTAGTGCACGCAAGGTTATGATCTGACTTCCCTGCTTGTATTCCGGACTTAGAAAAGTCACTTCTCCATCTATTGGAATATTTTCATATCCACTGATTTTAACTTTTACTATATCTCCGGTTTTCACGAGCGAGGATTCACCCGGATACAATTCTGATTCTACCCACACCTTATCAAGCTTTTCAATACGATAAAGTGCACTTCCTTCTGAAACATATTGACCTTCTGTAGCATCAATACGGGCGATAACACCTGATGCAGGTGCATAAAAAGTGATTCTTGAATTGGCGATTTTGTGCTTTGCTAATTGATCAATCTGTTCTTTTGTCATTCCTAAAAGCATCAACTTCTTTTCTGCCGAGGTAACAAAAGATTTATAACGATCTTCCTTCAATTCTTCAACCTGTCGAAATGCCAAAAGATATTCCTGTTGAAGGGTTAGCAACGATTCACTATAGATTTCATAGAGCGGCTGACCTTGTTTAACCTGTTGGCCTGTCTCTTTAAAAAATAGCTTTTCAATCCTGCCTTGCACACGGCTGCTGACCACTTCAGTCTGCTCTTCATCCACCACCAGCTTTCCTGTTAGCAATATATTCTCACCCATATTTTCCAATCGGGTGGGTATCGTTGAGATATTTGCCAGCTTTATCTGACTCTCAGAAAGCATGATTGATCCATCGGCGCCGGCTGACGAACTCATTTTTACCAGATCCATTCCACAGATCGGACAGGCACCCGGTTTATCCTGAATGATTTGAGGATGCATCGGGCAGGTATATTTTTCAGATACCACCGTGTGCTGAGCGTGCTCAACTTTTTTGGTACAAGAGGTAATTTCCAGTACCATTAAAAGAAGAATACCAAATCGCATTGCCTTCATGTTAATTCCTGACTTTAATAAAACTTTCACTGTCAACCATAAACTGTGCATTGTAGGCCACGCTATCCGTTGACTCCAGCCCGTTCACTACTTCTATCCAGTCACCGGATTGCTGTGCGGTAACAACTGCTTTTGGTCGAAATACACCGCTACGTTTTGTAAATGCTATCTCACTCGAACCAAGATCAAGTTTTG
>JANYDR010000476.1 GCA_025363495.1 Cyclobacteriaceae bacterium
TGTCGCGTCGCTGATAAATTTGTTGAATAGTACAAATAATCAGGACGGAGGTCTTCGCTATAAAATTGTTGTGATTTTAGGAAAAATAGGAGTTGCTGCAAAGCCCGCTGAACCTTCGTTAAAGAAACTGTTGGCTGAGACTTCCAATTCGGATGTGAAGTATGCTATCGAAGCAGCTCTGGAAAGAATTAGGCAATAGTTATGAATTACAAATTATGAGTTGACTTTTTCAAGGTTAACATTGAATCCTGGAATTTGAATGTTCTTTAGTAATTCTTCCTCCAACAGATTTGACCAGGCCTTCATATACTTTACCACATGAGATTTTGTATTGAAGTGAAGATTTCTTTCAGCGAAAGGAAGTGTAAGCAGCACTTGCTGGTCAGAAAGACGTTCAAGATGTTTGAGGTCATCTGAATCAAATCCAAAGGCAATCAATTCGGAAATAGTTTCGTCCATTGGCAGACCACTTGTTGGACAATAATCATTGAGTTGTTCATTCCAGTCACCATAACGCATCATAGCACGTCGATGAATTTCTTCTTTAGAAAGTTTAGTTACCTCCTGTGCCAGAAAGCCACAATTACAGACGCCCATATGTCCCCATTGGTAGGAAGGACTGGCTTCCAATTTCAGCGCTGCTGTTCGGATTGTCCGGATAAGTTCCAGTGATGCTTTTGCCATGATTGTAGTTAAATGTGCTTTTTATTAGTCGCAGATTGAACGGATTTACACTACATGACTGTTATCAAATTTTCGTGCCAAGTGGTTTAAATTCATGTGATATTTTACTGTTAAAAGCGAACCTCAAGGGAGATCAGCCATTCTGATTATTCTCAATTCTCGCTTGTCGATTAATGATTTATTCAAATAATGGTGTGTTTTTGGTCATTTCTGCCCTATAACTGATTGGGGATTTTGTTAATTTGTCTATCGTGATTATACTTGCCGAAATATTAAAAACACATGGGTAGGGGAGATAGGAAATCAAAAAAAGGTAAAGTCTGGAACGGTTCATACGGTGTCTCCAGGAGCAAGAAGGCAATTAAGGCAAGATTGAAGCGTGTTAGTTCAAAAAAACCGGGAACTGTGACGGCTGTAGAAGAGAAGCCAAAAGCAGCGGCCAAACGTGTGCCTCGCAAAAAGGAAGCAGCAACAGAATAGTCATGAAAAACTTTTGTACAACAGCTTGGTGGTGGCATCGTTCGGAATCCGATCGGTGTATGGCTGTGGTATAACTTTTCTATAAAAGAAGATTTTAACAAAGGCCCGCTCCGATTCATCGGGGTGGGCTTTTTCATTTTAGGGCGTTTAGAATTATAAGTTTGATTATGAATTATAAGTTAGTTACACACTCCAAGCGATTATTGGCAGACACACTTACGCCTGTCAATATCTATCTGAAGTTGCGGGATGTTTTTGCCGGAAGCATTTTATTGGAAAGTTCCGACTATCATGGACATGAAAACAGTTTGTCGTTTATTTGTTGTGAACCCATCGCATCTTTCCAGGTAAAGGACGAGGTCATCGAGGTTCGTTTTCCGGATCATTCAATTAACCGGACTAAGATTATATCAAGGGATCAGGTTTTAAAGGGGCTGGATGAATTCAGGTTGTCATTTGATACTGATAACGTTTTGCGTAAATACACTTCATCAGGGCTTTTTGGTTACATGGTTTACGATTCGGTACGCTATTTTGAAGAGATCGATTTAGCAATTACCGAGAGGCTGGTTCCTGACATTCTTTACAAAGTATATCGTTATGTTATTGTCGTAGATCATTTTTCAAATGAGTTGACGCTTTTTGAAAACATTCCGGAAGTGATCGCGTCAGAGGACTCCGGAAAGAGCGGGCTTGAAAAATTGGAGAAAGTAATTTACAGTAACAGGTTCTCTACGTTTCCATTCCAGTCAGCACAGAAAGAGACTTCAAATATCACTGACGATGATTTTCTTAGAATGGTAGAGGAAGGAAGGAAGCATTGTTTTCGGGGGGACGTATTTCAAATTGTGTTGTCGAGGAGATTTACAACTGAATTTAAAGGGGATGAGTTTAATGTTTACCGGGCCCTTCGGTCAATTAATCCATCACCTTATCTTTTTTATTTTGATTATGGAAGCTTTAAAATATTCGGTTCTTCACCGGAGGCTCAAATTCAGATTAAAAACGGGGAGGCCAGTATCTATCCCATTGCCGGCACGTTCAGGAGGTCAGGTAATGATAAGGAAGATTCAGAATTGGCAGCCAGGCTTTCAAATGATGAGAAAGAGAATGCCGAGCATGTGATGTTGGTTGACCTTGCGCGCAATGAT
>JANYDR010000495.1 GCA_025363495.1 Cyclobacteriaceae bacterium
GCTCGTCAGGTTTTCGGGAATTACTTTTACAAAGTCAGCATCAGCTTCCACGGTCTGTGATTCCAGGATCACTCCTACCCATATTGCCAGGACAATGAAATCCAACAGCAATGCAACACATCCCACAATCAGAACGAGACCCCAATCGACATCGCCATCTGGATTAGCAAGTCGACTCTTAAAAAGATAAACCGACGCCCATGTAAACCCTGCTCCCAGAAAAGTAAATACGCGGTCCGATTGCCTTCGACAATGCCTGATAGTGATAATCTTTTACTACTCCCACTACTCGTTTTTTATTGTTGGCTAGAAAAAGGTTTAACTCCTGGCCGATCGGATCCTTCCAACCTGCCATCTTCACGAACTCTTCATTTACGAGAACTGAATTGGAAGAATCAGATGGAAATTGTGATGAGAAATTCCTTCCCTGTACAATTGGAATTTTAAGCAGATCAAGAAATTCCTCATTTATGACATCCTCCGTTACATTGATTACACTATCGCCTTTGAGCTTAATGCCACTTTCCCAATGACTTTGCGGCGCGGTGGACACAATGCCGGGGTTTTTCATTAATTCTTCACTGAAAAATTTTGCCTCTTGCGAGGTAAGCTTTCTTTTTGGCACATTAACCACGTTGTTTATGTCATATCCAAGATCCAGGGTGGTCAGGTATTCAAACTGATAATAAATAACGAGCGTGGCAATGATCATGAATGTAGCCAGGGTAAACTGGAATATGATAAGGCCTTTTTGAAGATAATTTTTTCCGGCAATTTGAAATCGTCCATAAAGTGTTTTGATTGGACTGAAGCCCGACAAGACAACCGCCGGATAGAACCCAGTCAATATTCCTGTAACGATTAACAAAACGAGATAGATTGCTACCAGCTTTGCATCCATCAGGTAGGTTAATGAAAGTGATTTGTTAATGAGGTCATTGAAAATGGGCAGAAGCAGCTGTACAAGCAAAAGACTGCCTGCAAACGATAGACAGCAAAGCAGAAATGACTCGCCAAGGAATTGAGCCACGAGTTGCCGACGCCTGCTGCCGATCACTTTTCGAATACCAATTTCCTTGGCTCTCTTCAATGACCGTGCAATGGTAAGATTTACAAAGTTGATACAGGCGATCGTCAAGATAAATATGGCAATCCCGGAAAGTATGTGTATGAGTATAGTGGATTGCTGCCCTTGTCAAGTCCGATGTCAGCCTTGAATTCCTGATCAAGATGAATGGAAGCAAAGGGGTCGACGATGAGATCGATCTGCTTACGTTGCTCATTGAAAAATGGGATGATGAGCACAACAGCTTCATGGTGGTGGACCCTATTAAGCTACTTCACTCATTTATGGAGGAGCTTGAGATGAAAGCAAAAGACCTCGTGAAATTACTAAACGTGAGCAAGGGGTATATTTCTGACATACTCAACTACAAGAAGGGCCTGTCCAGAGATAATATTATCCGGAACCTTTCGTCACATTTCAAGGTATCTCGGGAGGCGTTTAACACGCCGTATAAACTTAAGTCGCAGATCAATGCCGGGATGAAGCATCTATTCGGGATCTGTATAAGATCTGTATTAGATTTGTACACGGATTTGCCGTGGATTGAGCGTTCAAACGGGGTCTTTTCGGCCTTCTTGCCTGGAATTTTGAGGATTTATCGACCAAAAATTGATTCCAGCGACCAAATTCGGTGTTTTTATCTCAACCTATGCATCAGTTTTAGGATTCATGACATCTCGAGTTGAGAAATCGCGTATCGACCTTGTATCAATTACTACGCTTCGCATTAAAAAAAGTTCACTTTCTTTTGAAATCTAGTCTCTTGGTTGAAAATTATTTTCCGCGTGTGCAAATGACTTCAGAGAAGATCCGGGCCAGCGTGGATTATTAATCATGTGGTGATCGTTTATAGAGAGGCTACGATAATAAAATATCGTGACCCAACTGTAACAGTATTGAAACTCTACCCAAACACTGCTGAACGAGCGAGGGAAAATAAGCGGAAATGGGGAGGTGATGTGGAGGTCACTTGAACAAAGTCCCCATAAGGTCCCAGTAAGGTCTGGTTAATGTCCCAATAAGGGTAAGGATTTTCGAGCCAGAGCGATATTGAATCGTTGATTGATTCAGGCTTTTCAAGTACTTTGACATAGTATTTCAATTACGTAAAAACTTGCGTGATGGACAAAAAAAAGATAAAATCAAACGCGCCGCGCCGGTGACCCAATAATTGTAAACAGCGAGGCGGAGCGCAAAATAGTCCGTACCCCAGTTAGTTGGCTTTGCTTGTCCCCCAATGAATTAGAACAATACGGCAATAAAGACTCCAATGAATCTACCTTCCCCGACATTTTTCAGACGTTACATTTATCCGATATTATGCAATAGACAGGTTGATATTTCATAATTGATTGATTCTGTTAGATTTGAAGAAAGAACGATTAAAACCCAAAAGGTGAAAGAATTACACATAACATTTACCGATAAGAACGTAAGTGCCTGGG
>JANYDR010000504.1 GCA_025363495.1 Cyclobacteriaceae bacterium
CGAAATTCTTCCGATCAATGGATTTTGTTGTACACTGGGTTCCAGGCTCACTTTCAATTGTGGATTGAGATCGAATTCCTTCAAGTGGGCATCGACGTGTGCATCGATCAGTTGCAGAACATACAAGAATCCTCCAATGACAATAAAATAGTCTCGCTGCCGCCGGTAAGTATCTACCAGCGTTCGTAGCTGAGCTTCTGTATATTGGTTTGTTGTAGGAAAGTTTTTGTCATTTACAACACCAATCAGTTCAGTGCGATATTTATAATACAAGTTATTATATGCCACTGCCACAGTGCCGATGAGAAAAAAACCTCCATACACAATCGGCAGCTTCCAGTATTTTTTATTGTAGATCTGTCCCGCTCCCGGGAAAACAGCTGAGTACATTAACGCTTTACGTGGATTAAAACGTTTGGCGTACTCTTTAATGTTAATAACCTTTCCTCTTTTTGAAATGATTGTAGAATCGTTGGTGCTTCCGGATACAGTGTCTTTAACTACTTCGACTTCCTGGGCCAAGAGTGAGGCTGAGAGAAAGACCATTATGACAATAGCAATAGGGCGACTTCGTCGCGGGGCATTTACCGCAGAGACGCAAAGGCGCAGAGGCGCGAAAAGCATAATTAATAATAATTCACGCCTCTGTGGTCCTCTGCGTCTCTGCGTCTCTGCGGTGAATGACTGCAGCGAAGCTGCCCCAACCGAAATTTTCATCTAACTCAAAGTTTAAAAATGTCGAGTATCCTGTTAAGATCCTCAACCGACAGGAAAGGGATTTTGATCTCGCCCTTCCTGCCATCACTCTTTACACTAACTTTCGTGCCAAAGTGTGATGAAAGCTTACCCTGAAGCTGAACAATCTCACGCGGAGACCCCGAAGCTGTCACTGGGGTGGCTTTATCTTTACCCTTGCCTAATGTTCTTGCAAGTTCCTCTACCTGGCGCACGGATAAATCTTCTTTCAGGGTGCGTTTAAAGATCAAAAGCTGACCGTCTGCATTTTCAACATTGATGATGGCCCGTGCATGCCCCATTGATAGTTTATTGTCACGCAGGGCGATCTGAATATCAGGCGGTAATTTCAATAACCGGAGATAGTTGGTAACGGTTGTCCTGTTCTTTCCTACACGTTCTCCAAGTTCGTCCTGCTTCAGATTACATTCAGACATCAGTCGCTGGTAGCTCAATGCGATTTCTATCGGATTGAGATTTTCGCGCTGAATGTTTTCAATCAACGACATCTCCAGCATTTGCTGATCATCAGCAGAGCGGATATAGGCCGGGATGGTTTTTAACCCCGCAAGCTTTGATGCCTGATAGCGCCGCTCACCTGATATCAGTTGATATTGATTTCTGGAAAGTTTTCTAACCGTGATTGGTTGAATAATTCCGTGGACTGTAATTGACTCAGCAAGTTCTTTTAATGCCTCCTGATCAAAATATTGTCTTGGCTGAAATGGATTGACTTCAATTTCACCAATGGCAAGTTCATTCATGCTGCCCGACGATTCCGGTGCTTCATCGAACTTACCGGTTTCAGGAGTATCGCTGAGTAAGGAGCTGAGTCCGCGGCCAAGTGCTTTCTTCTTCATTTGCTCATGCCGTTTTTGTCAAGAATTTCATGTGCGAGATTCAGGTAAGCAATAGAACCCTTGCTTTCTGCATCGTGAACAATCACTGGTAATCCAAAACTCGGTGACTCGCTTAACTTAACGTTTCTTGGAATGATAGTTTTAAACGAGATATTTTTAAAATGCGTTCTTACTTCTTCTACCACCTGGTTGCCCAGAGATGTTCTTGAATCATAAAGCGTTAAAAGAATACCTTCAATCTCAAGCTGGGGATTCAATCTTGTCTGGATGATCTTGATAGTGTTGAGTAGTTTACCAAGACCTTCCAACGCAAAGTATTCACACTGCACGGGAATGATCAATGAATCAGCGGCCGTCAATGAATTGATTGTAATCAATCCCAGAGAAGGAGAGCAGTCGATAATAATAAAGTCGTACTCGTCCTTGATTTTCTTCAATGCCTCGCGCATGCGTTCTTCGCGATGTTCGATGTTCACCATCTCCACCTCCGCGCCGACCAGGTCAATGTGAGAAGGAAGGACACTCAGATATTTCAATTCATTCTGAACAATGGCATCATGGATATTTGCTCCATCGACCATGCATTCATAGATACTCAGCTTCACGCCCTTTGGGTCAATGCCCAGACCGGATGAAGAGTTAGCCTGAGGATCAGCATCCAGTAATAAGGTTTTTTTCTCGAGCACCGCCAGACTGGCCGCCAGGTTAATGGCAGTCGTGGTTTTGCCCACGCCTCCTTTTTGATTTGCTATCGCAATAATTTTGCCCATTCGCGGGTAAGTGGTTGTATATCAGTGATAATTAATGCGGTCAGTTTTGACCGGGGACAAATATAATTCGTTAATTCGGTGATTCGTTAATAAGCAATTCGTTAATGCAAAAATCGCTGGATAGAACGATAAATTAACGAATCAGCAAATAACCGATTCAACGAATTATTTCGAATTCTTCTTCCTCGCTTCCTCACTCGCCTTCATCGCCTCACTCAGCTTGGTCATAAACTTCGACTTTGTAGGCG
>JANYDR010000515.1 GCA_025363495.1 Cyclobacteriaceae bacterium
GTAACGATCAATAAGGAGAATAACATTCACCGCATTGGTTTCATCACTCAGTCTGATCTTTCAGAAATTGGATTGAGTGAAATGGTAGTGGTTTATTTCCCACAGTCGTATGCATTTGCAGGGGACCATTTCCTCGTGTTAAAGGAGAATATCAAGCCACTGGATATTTCAGGTTCCGCTGCGATGAAGTTTATTGTTTCTGGGGGTATCTCAGGGTTTAAGGAATCATAATGTGTTTTTTGCCGTGTTGATAGGCAGGCTGATTTCCACGGAATTTTTCGATACGTTCCGCGGAAAGTATCAAGGAGAATTCCATCTGAAAAAATTTTATTCTGAATTGATGACAAAAAATGTCCGTCCGGCGGCATTTTTGCCACAGATTGCACAGATTAATACAATTAAGTGCATCATTGCTTGTGAGTAAAAACCACAGATGCAGCAAGCTGCTAAACGTCGCTAAAACCGCTAGTGAGCTTACTCAAGCAAACTATGACTGAGCTTTCCAAGTCGATCGCGGTTCCCATAGCAGAACAGCGAAGCTGTCAATCGGTGGGATTTTATCATTCGTAAAAGTGCATTTGACTGTCTCCCTGTCCGCCCAAGCGGGCGTAAAATCCGATAGTCAGTATGTTTGAAAAAGTGCACAAGTTTCTGCGAACTTTAATTAGTCTAACAATTAAAGTCACTTTAAAAGCAGAAACCTATGCGAGAGAAAATTAGTGAAAAGAGTTTTGCCGATCAATCAATTTATGTCGGTATTGATGTACATCTGAAATCTTGGAAAGTAAGCGTGATGACGGAGAATTTGACATTTAAGACATTCGCAGCGCCAACAGACACTGAAAAGCTGCTGAATTATCTTACCCGAAATTTCCCTGGAGCCATGTTCCAAAGTGCTTATGAGGCCGGTTTTAGCGGCTTTTGGCTTCACCGTGAATTGGTAAAACTAGGGGTCAATTCAATTGTGGTAAATCCTGGGGATATTCCTACTACTGACAAGGAAGGAAAACAGAAAGAAGATGTAAGGGATAGTCTTAAAATTGCACAAACTCTCAGAGCAGGTCAACTGAAAGGTATTTTCGTGCCCTCTGAAAAAGTTCAACATGATCGTTTGTTGTTACGCACGCGGGAAACAATCGTAAAGGATCTTCGGCGCAGTAAGCACAGGATTAAATCTCTTCTCTATTTCGAAGGCATTCCTTATCCGGATCGATTTTATAGTAACGCTACCCATTGGTCAAAAATATTTATCAATTGGTTAGACAACATCAGCTTTTCGCATGAAAGTGGTAAGGGCGCTCTCAATGCTCATCTTGAGATGGTGAAACATCAGCAAGGACTACTTCTGAAAGTAACACGTCAAATCCGTGAACTATCTAAAAGTCCAGAGTCAGCAAACAGTTGAACTCCTAACTAGTATACCAGGAATTGGTATGCTTACGGCCTTTGGATTAGTTACTGAACTTGAAACAATAGAGCGGTTCGAGAACTTTAATAAGCTTTGCTCTTTTGTTGGCCTGGTCCCTTCTACAAATTCGAGTGGAGATAATGAAATAATTAATGGAATCACGCCCAGAAGAAACTCTCGTCTCAGAGCTGCTTTAGTTGAAAGCGCTTGGGTAGCTGTTCGTAATGATCCTGCCCTTTTGCTTATTTATCAAAGACTTTGTCAGAGAATGCCAAGCAATAGGGCAATTATAAGAATAGCAAAAAAATTACTCAATCGAATAGTGTTTGTATTGCGTAGCAGACAGAAATATGAGAGAAACGTCATTAAATAAAAAAATTACTCTAAACATAAAACGTCAAGATCTTGGGTATTGATCGTCACCGATAGCTTGTTCCGAAAGGAATTTTACCGATAGTCTACGACTACCCATTTAAAAATTGACACTGAATTACAGGCGAGAGCACTGTTGATAGAAGGTTGTTTTTGTTAAGAGTTTTTAGAAGGCATTTACTCTTGGAATGGTCCATTAAATAAAAAAGAGGTTAAAGCCGAAGCTCAACCTCTTTTGACCATTCCAGTCGTACAGGTTATTCCTGGCAGGTTGCTCTCCAGCAGAGCCTGCTTCCGCTTTGCCTGTGTACAAAGGTAGAAACGTAAAAACATATAAATATGAAGTTCGTCAATGAGCCTGTCTTGTTTTTCAACACAGAAGCTATCGGATTTGTGCAATCTGAGGGAAATGCATTTAGATCACGATCTGTATATTTGCTATATGAAAAAATGGCTTGCCATACCACTTCTGCTAATATTCAGTTGTCAGAACAACGAAGCTGATGCGCCAGAATTACAAACTCATGATGCTCAGCAAATCGGTGCCACCAGTGTCGTAATGGAAGCAGAGATCACAGAGATTGGTCCCGTGCGGCCTGTCAACTTCGGAGTATTATGGGATACGCAATCAAATCTTACTATTGTAGCAGCCCAGAATAAAACTATTATTGGATCAGCCAGTGCTGCCCGTGTATTCAGTATCAAGCTCGATGGACTTACCTCATCGACCGCTTATTATTACCGCGGCTTTGCTGCCAATGGAGATTACTCGAAGATTTACTATGGGAATGTTGTGATGTTTACTACGTTGCCGTAGTCCTGCCGTGCTTGGGTAAAACTATATTTCTAACTTATTAAGCGAAAGAAAAACCTCTTGCCACGGATGGTACGAATTTTCACGGATGAAGAATTAAAAGACTTTTGGGCGATTAAATTCCCACTGATGGCAGCGAAGCTGCACTCCTCTGTGAAATCCGATAACTATCGGATCTTTCCATCAAAAGGAGTTTTCTGCAAGGTCCGTGTTCATCTGTGGAATCCGTGGCAAAGTTCGCACTGCAATCTCAAAGTCGTTGATCCGTGGCTTTGGGTCCATGAGTTATCAATCAAAATCAATCTTTCTGATAGTACTTTCACAAATTAAAATTTGATCCTGATAATGTTATTTTTTCCTGAAAAGGATAGTTGAATTTCCTTTCTTGTTGGATCCGTTTTCACAGCATTATCATTGAGGAAAATTTCTTTTGCTCCCGTATTCAAAACGCTGAATAAAATCTTCCAGTCATCTTTGGATTGGTTTATCGTATAGGTTACTTCATTGTTATTGGTTGCTTTCGTTAATGAAAGAGTATTATCTCCAATAGGAAGATTCTCCAACGACGCATCATTCCATTCTTCCGGCATTCTTGGAGCAATGCGGATCTGCTTAGCATACGCCTCAGGTTGAATACCGAAGAAGTAATAAACTATTGGTTTCGCTATTGAATACACATTCCACTCCTGAACGAACATGCCATAATCCGGAGATACTTCGTAAAGTGATCCGGGTAACGCATAGCTAAATGAATTGGATAGCATTCGGAGATATCCAAGAGCTTCATCGTAATGTCCATAATTACATTCGGCAATGGTCTGGACTCCCGTGGAAAGTGTCATAACGGCACCTACATAGGAAAAACTCTTCCATTTTTCGGAAATTCCATCATTCTCCACGCGGTCAATGCCTGTCACATACATTCCAAAACGGTTCCGATATTTCTTTGCGGTCTCAAGAGCTTTAATTGCTTTCTCAGGATCAGCCAGTCCTGTTTCCATCGGCGTATTCACTACCCAGTTGTGATGAACTACATGAGCTCTTATTTCATTCTTTGAATATTTTCCGATCTTCTTACGGCTATCTTTTAATTCTTTTACCGCCCACGGTTTATGAATGGTGTCGGCTCTGATTATCGCACCATCTACTATTTCA
>JANYDR010000529.1 GCA_025363495.1 Cyclobacteriaceae bacterium
TAGGCCGGTAATAAGTTCCTTTCCGTCAGGATGGGATTTAAAAATTTTAATATTGCCCGACTTTACCATATAGATGTGCATCGGAATATCGCCCTCGGCAAATATTTCTGATTTCTTTTTATAGGCCTTTATCTTCCGATCCTTGCCAAGGTCATTGAGGAGAAGAAGCTTGCCTGCATCAGACATAAAAGCATCAAGTCCTTCCGGCGTTGCTTCATAATGCTTATACATCTCATGTTTCCTAAGACGGGTCTCAATAGCATTCAATAGCTCTGTATCATCAAAGGGCTTGGTTAAATAATCGTCTGCTCCAAGGTTCATGCCCTTTCGCACGTCTCCCTTCTCAGCTTTCGCTGTGAGAAAAATAAAAGGTATGGAAGCCGTTGCTGGCTTTTTGCTTAGGATGTGAAGTACACCATAACCATCCAGTTCTGGCATCATAATGTCACACACAATCAGATCAGGCAATATCTTCTGCGCCAATTCAGCACCTTCCTTTCCATTGGTCGCGGTGATCACTTCGTAATTTGCAAGCAAAAGAATTTCGGCCGTATTTTCACGTACCGCTTCATTGTCTTCAATCAGAAGAATTTTTTTCATCATGTCAAATTGGTAAAGTGATTATAAATGTACTCCCCCTCCCCTCATCACTTGTAAAAGTGATTGTTCCCTCCAGCAAATCGACATAGCGCTTCACGATGTTCAAACCCAAGCCGGTGCCTTGAATGGTAGATGAGTTGCTGGCACGAAAAAAACGATCAAAAATATGCTTCACGTCCGCCTGAGGAATACCAATTCCCTCATCCTTTACCTGAATAATAATCTTTTCATCTACCTTTTGAATATCCAGCGTGATATTATTTCCCCGTTCGGAATACTTACTGGCATTGGAGATCAGATTAAATAAAATACTTCTTAATACTTTTGCGTCGGTAAAAAAAGTGTCATTCGGTTCATGGATATCAATGACAAGATGTTGATCTTCCTTAAGAATGGGTTTAACTTCTTCCTGAATTTCATTAAAAAAAGAAACGAAAGTCATACTCTCTTTAACGATTTCAATACGACCTTCCTCCAGTTTACCAAGAGAAAGAAAATCATTCAGAATAGCTGTCAGGTGCTGGACAGAAAACTTGATACGATCGATATGCTTATCTATTTTTTCAAA
The DNA here is from genome assembly GCA_025363495.1 of Cyclobacteriaceae bacterium. GTDB lineage: Bacteria > Bacteroidota > Bacteroidia > Cytophagales > Cyclobacteriaceae > ELB16-189. The sequence goes on from JANYDR010000529.1 coordinate 1,169, forward strand.
TTCAGTACGGTCGCGATATTGTTTGATAAGAGAGGTTGAACTGAGGATCGCGCTTAATGGGGTGCGGAACTCATGCGAGGCAATGGATACAAACTTCGACTTCAGTTCGTTTAACTCGCGTTCCTTTTCAAGAGCCATTCTCATCCCCTCTTCAGCCTGCTGACGAACCATTATTTCATGCTGAAGATCTGTATTCGCCTGTTCCAGCTTGTTGACTAATAAATTAAGAGCTTCTGTCCGGGATTGTACTTTCTTTTCAAGCTCCCCGGCATATTCGATTAATTGCTCTTCACTTTTTCTAAGAGCAACCTCAGCTACTTTTCGTTGAGAGATATTAGTGATGAACGCCATACTTAAAAGCTGATCATTCATTCGCGTATAGCTCAGACTGATCTCGACCGGGAACTCTGATCCATCCAGCCGACGGGCCTGAAGATCTCTTCCAATTCCCATCCGGCGCGGCGAAGGCTGCTCATTAAATTGTTTTCTGAACCCAAGGTGCATTCCACGAAGTCGCTCGGGTAATAAGTCTTCAAGTTTATGGCCTACAAGGGTATCCTTGGAGTAGCCGAACATTTTTTCAGATACCGGATTGGCCAATAGGATTTTTCCAGTGCTGTCCACCATGATAATTCCCTCGGCGGAGGTTTGAAAAATTTCGCGAAAAGTGTCGCTGGAAACAAAGGATATCTCCAGAGGTTTTTTGTCAGGCATCCCTGTAGTCAATTTTTCCAAGATACTATACAAAAATCAATTTTTTGTTGCCGGTAATCCTATCAGCTACAGTGTCTTTAGGTTATCAAGCAAGCTTCGGCAGTTTCACGCGAAGTCCTCAAAAGTTTAGGTCGCAAATAATCGCCAAGTCAGATCTTTCTTAATCCTTCGCGCTTTTTGACCATTTCCCTTTACGCTCTTTGCGAGAAACTGCAAAGCAAAAGCTAAAAGAGCCAATTCCTGACTTAATGAAATTGCACTTCCCCAATGTATGACATAAGTCATGTTTTGGACTGAGAAAGACGATCCTCTGAAAGATGACCATAATGTATTTTTGGATACCTAACAGTGTTGTAAGAACTTGGAAATGGAAAAGCTACTGTATCAAAATTCAATTCTATGCGTAATCGATTTTTCCGAGTCGTCTTTAAAGGCTCTTAAATGGACCGTTCATTTGGCTGGTAAAAGCAATGCCCGCGTCACTGTCTTGTTTTGTTACCGGCTGATCACTTCTATTGATGATCACGAAACTCTTGATCTTAAACGAAATATGGAAGCTGAAGCATCCATGAAATTTCACGCATTGGAAAAAGATCTTATTAAGGAAAATTCTTTTTCGTGGGACTTCGTCACCGAAATAGGTTTTTTTCCATTTCGCATTGAAATGTTCCTTCAAAAAAAACCAGTCGGATTAATTGTAATGGGGAATTCCATTATTGAAAATTTCAATGATTATAAAAGGATGAGTTTTGATCAGTTTCTGAAGAATGTAAAGATACCGGTGGTGGTGGTACCGGCGTAAGGTATTGGGTAAAGATTCTTTCAGCTCAATTGTCCCCAGCGCCTGCTGGTGGAATTTTCGCGTAATGGCGACTTCGTCGCGATGCTTCACCGCGGAGGCGCTAAGACGCGAAGGCACGCAAAGTCTATTTGAAATCGCTGCGGTGCTTAGCGCCTCCGCGGTGATCACACTCGTGACGAAGTCACAATATAATTGACCATTTTTAGACTCGCGGTGGCACCACTGCGGGGTCACAAATCTGATCGCTTTAAAAAAAGATACTTTTCCTGTGATTTTTTACTCCCTTCCACAACTAATTGTCCGTAATTTATTCTGATGCCAAATGAAACCGAGTTTATCCGGATCATAAAAGAAAATGAAGGGATCATTTTCAAAATAACCATTGTCTATTCCAACGATGGAGATGATCAAAAGGATTTGTGCCAGGAAATTGTCTATCAGCTGTAGAAATCTTTTGATTCGTTCAGAAATGAGTCCAAGATCAGTACATTCCTTAATCCAAATACTTCTCAAACCACGTCATTATCCTCGGCGTTACATCCATCAATAATTTTGGTTCAGTTGGTCCGTGAGGTGTGCGGGGATAAACGATCATTTCAGTATCAACACCCTTACGTTTCAGGGCATTGTAAAATTCCTGTCCCTGTGTAAAAGGCACGCGCAAATCATTCGCTCCATGAATTACCTGAGTAGGAGTTTTAGCATTCTTGATCTGATAGATAGCAGAGTGTTTTTCATACTCTTCATACTCCTCCCAAAATTCCTTGCCTCCCGCATGGGCAACGATGTAATCCGGAATGTCAGTTGTGGTAATCATACTCACGAGATTTGGCAAACCCGCTCCCATACTGGCCGCTTTGAAACGATCGGTCTGAGTAACTACCCAACTGGTCATATAGCCACCATAACTCCAGCCCATCACAAATTGTTTGTTGCTGTCAGCTATTCCCATTGCCAGCACATGATCAACACCCGTCATTAAATCCTGGTAGTCACCAAAACCCCAGTCGCGAACATTGGCATAACGAAATTCCTTTCCATATCCAGTGCTTCCACGCGGATTAGGTCGAAGGACAATGAATCCTTTCTGTGCAAAATATTGTGTCATATAAATTCCTGGAGCCCCGGTATAAGTCTGTGAGAAAACTCCCGCAGGACCACCATGAACCTGCAGCACGATCGGATACTTTTTTCCTTTTTCATAATTAACAGGATACGTTAGCAAACCTTCAACAGGCAATCCATCCTTTGATTTCCAGGAGATTAATTCTGTTTTTCCTAAAGCAGGGGGATTAAAATCAGCATTTGAATTGCTTATCTTTTTACTGTTCTCTCCTTTCAGTCCGGCGGTATAAACTTCTTTGGGCGTATCGGTATCTTCAAAGGCGTAACTCATTTTGTTACCCGACTTGCTTATAGAAAAGGCACTGCTTGTCCCTTTTAATGTTGATATTATCGGCAACTTTGAGTCTGAGTAAGCCATATAATCGCCTTTTGGTAGCTTGACGTCAGCGCTCGATGGAAGTGCAAGCAGTATTTGTGATGTTTTATAATCTTCAGAAATAAATAAATAGGAACCATCCTGTGCCCACGCGACAATATCAGCACTCCGGTTAGGAGTCTTAGGCAGTTCGATCAAATTACCTCCACTGCTCGGAACTTTGTAAACGTCACTGAGACCCACCCATTCCGGTTTGCCACCACTCGATTCGAAGGCAATCCATTTTCCATCCGGAGAGTAAACAGGACTTGAATCAACTCCCGGTCTTTTTACCAACGAAGAGATCTTGCCACTGTCGGAAGGAACTGTTGAAATATCAGACTCCAGCCCTGCATCATTAATCTTTGGATTGGGCGCAAAGGAAAACGCTATCGTTGATCCATCGGGAGACCAGTCAAATCCATTTACATGATAACTGCCTGACGTCAATTGTCTTGTTATGCGTTTGCCTGATTTGTCTGCCGAAACAGAGACAGTATACAGATGATCATATTTATAATTCTTGTCGACGAGTATCACATCAGTCTTTTCCTTTTTCATTTTCTCCTCTTCAGGCGTGTCAGGATTTTGCATGAGATACCCTATGCGAGCACCATCCGGCGACCATTTAAAGGAGGACACTCCTGATTTTGTATCCGTAATCTGTTCCGGTTCTCCACCCATTATCCGCATAACAAAAACCTGGTTTTTATCACCAGTACGATTGGACAGGAATGCAATCTGTTTTCCATCAGGTGAAAATCGAGGTGCTGTTGAAGATTTTTGGCCACGGGTATATTGCAAATTAAAAGAGCCGTCGGCAGCCGCCATCCATATCTGACTGTTATATTCGGATTTTTCGCCATCCATTATTGGTGCTCTCACCACATAAGCAATATATTTTCCGTCAGGGGAAATGTTGGTATCAACAATGTTCTTGTACTGCATGATTTTCTCTGCCGTCCAGGTATTCTGACTAAAGGAAACCATGGCAAGTAAGAGCATTAATGGCACGAGGTAGGTAAGCTTCTTCATTGGGAATTGTTATATAGAAATGAAATTTAGGAAAAAAAATTACAATTATGGTTGAATCAAATGATTGATAGAATGTGTTGACAATGTAAATTACAAAAGGCATACCTGATATTTGTAAGGTAATTTCAGGCAACTATTCTTTCCTGAGATTTAGCTAAATTCGGATATTTAGGATGTTAAAATATATCGAATCTGGCATTCCATCCGCGTATTATTAAATGAAATCTGAAATACATATTCCATCTGATGCTCTGAAACCTTATATCGCATCTTATGTTATTCAGGAATCAATTGAAGAACGAATTTATAAAGTTCTGCCAGACACCAGTGTAGTAATTGGTTTTCAATACAAAGGAAAACTCTCTTACGTTCATACTCAAAAAGAAACGCCACTTGACATTTCGGGGATATCCGGATTAGCTGATCACTATAAGATTTTTAAGAGTTCGGCGAATACTGGCTCTATCCTCATATTTTTTAAGGAAGGAGGCGCATCGGCATTTTTTAAACAACGCATTCACGAGATTTTCAGAGAGAGTATTTCACTTGACAACTTTATACTTCGATCAGAATTATTGGTCCTGGAGGAGGAGCTTTCGGCCGGGAGATCTGTTAAAGCAAAAATCCGCGTAGTTGAAAATTTTCTAAAGAGCCGGCTTAGAATTTCCAGACAGGATAATCTGGTGATTTCAACACTGGC
>JANYDR010000541.1 GCA_025363495.1 Cyclobacteriaceae bacterium
TGCCTGCACCGCCGCCAGCACATCGGAAGGAGATAAACCCTTTGCCGCCAGCGCCGTCGGATTAACATCCACCATAATCTGGCGTGTCTTGCCACCATAAGGCCATGGCGTCGACAAGCCCGGAATAGTAAAAAGACGCAAGCGTAAAAAGTTAAGACCATAATCATACATCCGGTCTTCTGTCAACGTCTCGCTGCTTAAGGTAAGCTGTGCAACCGGAAGATTGGATGCGTTGGACTGAATAACCCCCGGCGGCTGGATACCTGGAGGCATGTTACGACTGGAAGTATTTGAAACCGCCGTCATCTGGGCAATAGCTCCTCCGATATCAGTTCCATCCTGAAAATAAACTTTTAGATATCCGATACCAGGATAGGATTGCGATTCAATACGCTCCACTCCATTAACAGTAGTTGAGATACCGCGCTCACTAATAAGTGTAACACGTTTTTCAACTTCATCAGCAGACAATCCTGGGTACGACCAAACCATTGCTACAACAGGAATATCAATCACAGGAAAAATATCCACCAGCATCCTGCGAATGGAAAGAACGCCCATGATTAGAATGAAGAAAGCTAAAACGCCTATCGTGTAAGGTCGGCGTAATGCCAGGTATACAATCCACATATTCTTTTACTAATTCTGTATTATTATTTCAATTCACTTAACAGGCTCACAACGGCCCTCTTTGCCGCCTGCAAGGGAGCAGCATCACGATACACTTGGCACTGAACTGTTCCTCCGTCAAACAGGAGAAATATTGTTTCAGCAAGTGTAGCTGCCTTTTTCTTATTTTCTTCCGCTTGCTCTGTAAGCTCAAGGAAAAATTTTCGCTGCTTTTCCTTTTGAAGAAGAACGGCCCGATCAATTTTTTCACCACGCTGAGGCATCTCTGAAATAATCTTGATATGACTGCAACCTCCCCAATGATTTTTCTTCAGATGTATCGCCCGGTAATCAAATGTTTTAATGATCCGTTGCCGGGGATCTTCCACTTCTTTAAGATACGAGAGTAATCCCTCAAACCACAAATTATTTCGGCGATGGAGGTAAGCCTCGCACAGGTCCTCTTTTGAAGGAAAATGATAGTAAAGGCTTGCTTTGGCCACTCCGGCTTCATCAATTATTTGATTGATCCCAGTGAGATTATATCCCTGATCGTGAAACAGGCGTGTAGCCGTTTGCAGAATATGCTCCCGGACCGTTATTTCCTGTGTTTCCATGACGCAAAAGAAATATTAAAACCACATCCAGACAAGTCTGTCTACCTTATTTTTTATGAGCGGTTAGAGGGTAAGAAATTCATAGATGCGGATATTTCTACACAAACGATAGCGGTAATTATTCGATTTGCTCAAGGAATAATTTTTGTACCCTGTCCAACACAGATTAATCATCTAAATATCAATTATATGAAAACCAGAAATCGCAACAGACATGACTACGGCCAATGGGGAAATTCAAATTTTGCCCAAAACACATCAGCCCGCGAATACGAAAGAATCAATTCCAATTTTGACAGTACTGAGAAAGAGCTTACGGACGAAGAGTTAAGATCACGGCGCACGCGCTATGATTTCGATCAGAATCAGAATAATTCTTACGGACAACCTACATGGGGCAGAACGAATAATGAATCTTACGTCTGGCAAAATGACGGACGTCAGGAACACCATGGCATTCATGGCGGAAAAGGTCCGAAAGGTTATAAACGCTCAGATGATCGCATTCTGGAAGATATTCACGATCAGCTTACATTCGATAATTTTCTGGATGCATCTAATATCGAGGTTACCGTAAAAGACGGTGAAGTGACTTTGACGGGAACTGTATCGGAAAGAAGTGATAAGCGCCGGGCAGAAGACATCGCGGAATCCGTTTCGGGTGTCGAACATCTTGAAAATCGCATTCGGGTTAATCGCATTAAAATATCATCGATTGACACGACCGAATCACCTGAGACCAACGGCAATGGCAAACATTATAAGTCACTGATAAAAAGTCATTGATCTACAAAATAAAATTACTCCAAAGCCGCCCTCGCAACCGGGGCGGCTTTGTTGTTATATAAAATCCCCGGTTTTCATTTTTCGTTGAGGAAAAAAATCCCCAAAGGGTCTATCAAGGAACTTTTTTAACACAAAAGCACGCATTTTTCAACCGGCACGATTTTGCACCTAACTAAAGCGCACCCTAACGCTTAGTTTATGCAAGAAGTCTCCAAAGTCGTGTTTGCTCTTAACAATCTTATTGAGATCAACGACCAGCGCTTATCACTTTACAAAGGTCTTGCCGAGAAGTCAAAAGAAATGGAATTAAAGTTGGTCTATATGCAATATGCTATCCAAGCTCAAACCTTTACTATGACGTTGAATAAATGGAAACATGCCTACGGTGGAACATCCAACATTATAAGAAAACCGAGTTTCATCAACTCGGCAATAGATCAGGTAAAGAAAGTTTTTAATATCAGTGGCAAGGAAGGCGATCTGAAACAATGTGAACTCGTAGAGAGCAATGCTGTTAAAATGTACAAGACTGCGGTGGCTTTATCGTTCCTCCCGGCTCCTACTATTGAAGACATCGAAAAGCAAACAAAGGAACTTGAGAAAGTACAATTAACATTAAAAACCTTTCGGGAAAATGGTGCCTCGCAATGGCAAATTGCTTTCGTCTAAAAGAGGGAAATTCTTGCTAACATCAAACGCTGGATTTTTATGGATTTGATGTCTCAGATTATATGGCTCTTTGTTCTCGCAATACCAATTGCCTGCATTGCCTGGACAGTCACACATGAAGAAATCTTTTCTGAGCCTCATGCTTATTGTGTGAATAAGAGTAATACAAGCAAAACCCTCCTCGTCAGAAAATTCTTTTACCTGTTTACCTGCGAGTACTGCTTTAGTCATTATGTAACTATTGTGATGCTCG
>JANYDR010000573.1 GCA_025363495.1 Cyclobacteriaceae bacterium
CCCATTCACTTATTGGTTGATGCCTTAAGAAAGCTTGGAGTAACCATCGACTATAAGGGAAAAGAGGGATTCCCTCCCATCGAGACAAAAGGCTTCGCCAAACAATTAACCAATCACGTCACCATCCGGGGAGACGTGAGCAGCCAATTTATTTCTGCCCTGATGATGGTGGCTCCTGCCCTTCCTATGGGTCTGACCATTGAACTCGAAGGAAAAGTAGGGAGTCTGCCATATCTTGTAATGACAGCTGAGCTAATGGGGCTATTTGGAATAAAGCCTGAGATGTCTGCTCAGCAAATCAAAATCACTTCGGGAAATTACAAGCCGGCTTTTTATCGCGTTGAACCTGATTGGTCGGCTGCCAGTTATTGGTTTGCATTTACTGCTCTGGCAGCAGAGGCTGATATCCTGTTACCACAAGTTGATTCATATGCCCTTCAGGGTGACAGAGTGATTGTTGACATCATGAAACAATTGGGAGTCTCGGCAGATTTTCAAAAAGAAGGACTTCGTCTAACTAAAACAAATCCCACCACCAATGTTTTAGTTTGGGATTTTTCGGATTGCCCTGATCTTGCGCAGACTGTATTGCCGGTTTGTGCCGCGAAAAACATTCCTGGAGAATTCACTGGCCTGGAAAGTTTGAGGATCAAAGAAACGGATCGTATTTCAGCACTACAGGCCGAATTGGCAAAAATTGGTGCCGGACTCATTGAATCTGGTAATCAATGGAAGCTCATTCCCGGTAAAATCCCAACAACAAAACCTGTTTTTGCAACCTATCACGATCACCGCATGGCGATGGGCTTCGCGCCGTTGGCAACACTCATGGACATTTCTATCGAAGTACCCGATGTGGTGAGAAAATCATATCCTACTTTTTGGGATGATATGAAGGCGATGGGGTTTGGGCTTGAAATTAAATAAATAGGCAATAAGCAAAAGCAGTAGGCAAAGATTGGGCAGAATCAAGAAGTTCCAATCCATTGTATACTATTCAAGTATGGAATTGAAATAAGCTGGAGCCAGGAGCAACCGGCTTCCATACCAGGAAAACATTTCACCATCAACAATCAATATTTTCACCTTTGGCAGAACTTCATGAATCTCGGCGATGTGTTTTTCTGAAAATGGAAATGGTTCAGTCGATAGTAAGACCAGTTCAGGATTCAATTCTTTAAGCTTTATTGCTGGGAGTTCCGGATAGCGCTCTTCATTACTCAATATATTGACCAATCCAATTTTCCCCATCATGCAGTGGATAAAAGTACTGTTGGCGGCAGCCATCCAGGGATTTCTCCACATGAAATAGAGCGCTCTTACCGGAAAAATTGGTTTTAGATTTAAGAATGCCATTTGAATTTGATTGACAATACTGTTCCCATTTATTTCCCTGTCCGTAAGTTTTGACACTGAACGAATCATCGAAACAGCATGATCAAATGTTGTGATGTCACTCATCCAAACGGGATAATGTTTTCTAAGTTCGGAAACACCTTCTTGATAATTTTCTTCCTTGTTACCAATGATCAGATCGGGCTTAAGTTAATGGATTACGTCAAAATGAAAATTCTTTGTTCCACCGATGATTGTCTTGGATGTAAGCCAGTGATGAGGATGAACGCAGAGTTTTGTAATGCCTACCACATTTTCTTCCAGACCGAGGTCGAAGAGCAATTCAGTTTGGGAGGGAACGAGGGAGATGATTCTTTTGGGAGGATGGGTTAACGCAAGAGTGTTGCCTATTTGGTCTGTTGACATTAAACTCGTCATTTAAAAGCTGAAAGTCTAAAGCTGAAAGCAAAAGAAGACCCAATCTCACTTTAAGCTTTCAGCTTTTCACTTTAAGCTTATTTAATGTATCTGAAGTCCTGCCCAGGTTTCGATTGAAGCAGCACCTCATAGATCAGATTAATCACATTCTCTACATCATCCTTGTGAACCATCTCCACCGTTGTGTGAATGTATTTCAATGGAAGAGAGATGAGCGCCGACGCAACTCCTTCCGCAGAGTAGGCGAACGAATCTGTATCCGTTCCGGTAGAACGCGACACTGCCTGGCGCTGAAATTTAATTTTCTTTTTATCGGCAGTCTGAATGATCATCTTTAAAACATTGTTGTGGACGGCCGGACCATAACACAATACAGGACCAAGCCCGCATTTCATATTACCACTCTCCTTTTTATTATACATCGGTGATTGCGTATCGTGCGTAACATCGGTAACGATGGCAAGATCCGGTTTAATCTTGCGTGAAATCATTTCAGCTCCACGTAATCCGATCTCCTCTTGCACAGCGTTGACAATATAAAGTCCGAAAGGAAGTTTTTTCTTATTTTCTTTTAAGCGACGCGCAACTTCAGCGATCATAAATCCTCCCATACGATTATCCAGTGCACGTCCAACGAGGAAGTTTTTACCCAGTTCAATGAGCTCATCCTGAAAAGTTATTACACAACCCACATGCACGCCACGGGCCTCCACTTCCTTTTTGGATTCTGCTCCGATGTCGATGAAGATGTTTTTCAAGCTGGGAGTTTCCTCCTTTCCCACATCACGAACATGAATAGCAGGCCAACCGAAAATACCTTTTACAATTCCCTTGTCGGTATAAATGTTTACACGCATGGAGGGGGCGATCTGATGATCAGAACCTCCATTACGGCGAACGTAGATATATCCCTCTTCCGTGATATAATTCACAAACCAGGAAATCTCATCCGCGTGAGCTTCTATTACGATCTTATATTCAGCTTTAGGATTGATAATGCCCACAGCGGTTCCATACACATCGATCATCCTATCGTCTATATACGGTTTTATATAATCGAGCCAGATCTGCTGGCCGGTAGATTCAAAACCTGTGGGTGATGAATTGTTGAGATACTTGAAAAGGAATTCTTTGCTTTTTTTGTCCATGGATGATAATGATTGAAGTCCCAAATTTAAGGTAAGAATTGAAATCCTGGTGTTAAATAGCTAACTAAAATACTATACGCATAATAAAATTTTATGCGTATTTTTGTCAAAAATTCTTCAAAAATGAAAGTACGACTTAACATCACTATAGAAGATGAGTTACTGACACGTGTGAAACGATATGCGTCGGCTAAGAAGATAAGTGTATCTGAATTGGTTGAGGATTTTTTCAAGAAGGTAGCACGACCAAACAAGCGAAAAAACATAATAGAACTTCTCGAGAAACTTGAAAAGCCTGCCATCGATCCTAAAAAAGATTTGAAAAGAGAATTTTACGAGGGTCAATCAAAAAAATATGGCTTCTAAAGTATTTCT
>JANYDR010000536.1 GCA_025363495.1 Cyclobacteriaceae bacterium
ATTTCGGAGAGAAATTCGTTCTCCAATTTATATACCGGGATAAAACTTCCCGAGCCGGGATGAGGTAGATCGGCATAGGTCAGATTTTCCTGTTGTGCATATCGGAATCTGATGCTGCCGGGAATAAGATGATCTTGTACAAGCTTTTCATCCCACTTAAACAATCGTCCCATGAAGAAACGGATTCTGAAAAGAAGTCCGGCTAAACCCTTGTTCACCAACTTAGCATTGGTTTTCATAAACTGATCCATGAATAACTGAAGGCTTTGGGTTGAAGTCAACTTGACCGGAATTCTCCACACATCCTCCAATTCAAAGTCAGACAGCAGGCTATGCACACGTAAAGGCTGAATCAGGTGCTCACGCTCATCAATTTTAGCGCTAGGGTATATCGAATTAGCCATGGAAACCTGGAGTGGTATTTATGCAAAATATAAATGAGGCGGTCCGTATCCTATAGCCAATAATAAGAACTTACTATCTTTCGAGACCCGTTATGAAACTTAGAAATCTTACCCTCACACTTGCCGTCTGCTGCCTTTCATTAACACCGCAGTACGTTTACCAAAAGGTATCCATGGAAATGCTTACCCGGTCGATGTACAAAGGCAAGCTTACCTCGCTGAAAGCAACGGTGTTTTACACATCCGCCGGTAAGATGGTGAGTCACTATCAGGAGCCTACGGAAATGCTGATCAGCAATAACGCCAAAGGTGAAATATCGCTTTACAACTTCAAGGATAATACTGTTATTCAGAAACAGAATTCAATGATGAGTACAGATGTGAATCAGTTGTTTTACTTCCTTGAAAATAACAAAAGCGATCTGGGCCTTGCCAAAATTGGCTTCGCATTGATAGAGACAAAATTTAAGGATGGCTTGAAAGTTACAGTTTGGGCACCGCCCATGCCTCTGGTCAGGCAGATATCAAAAGTGGAACTGGCCCACGATAAAAGTAACCCCGTATTCCTCGGCTATTTTGACATGAAAGGTAAAGCTATCAACAAGGCTTTTTTCTACGACTATACAATGGTAGGCGGACTTCAGTTTCCGGCTTCCGTAACATATATAAGTTTTAAAAGTGCAAACGACTCGATCATCGCCAAGACTTCTTATTTCAATTTTAAAATTGATCAGCAAGTCGATGAGCAGTATTTGAATTTTAATATTCCGGCCAACGCAAAGGTTACCCAGTGAAGTCTACGCTGCTCCTTCTCATATTGTTTCTTGCTGCCGTAGCGTCACCAGGATTTGCTCAAAACAAATCCAGTGATTGGGCATTGTTAATGAATTCCGGCAGACCGGCATTGAAATCAAAGGCAACGATGGTAAACAGTTTCAATGTCTACCGCACCATCATCAAACCCCAGATGAATCCGTACTGCTATTTTGAATTTCCATGTGAGTCATTCGGACCTGCTATGATTAAGCGATACCGTCTGCCGAAAGGATATTTTCTGGCTATTGATCGCTGGATTCGTTGCTCAAGAATATCTCCGCTTGAAACATTCAGCGTTCGTCTTACAACTCTGGGGAAAATAAAGGAATCGCCCGAAGATTTTCACTTTCATTAGCCAATGCGGGTACTCATCTTACTTGGTTTTCTAATAAGTATGTTCTCAGCAAAGGGACTCGCTGCACAAGGCAATGAAATGTCCTTCTCACGTTATCTGATCGAAAAGAAAAATTATGACGAAGCAATCTTCGTTCTGAATTCACGGCGATATGCAACGGGATTAACTTCCAATGAGCTCGATAGCATTCATTTCATGCTCGGAAATATTTATTACAGTCAGCAAGCCCTGAAAAATTCAATAACTCATTTTGACAGCGTTTCAACGCGATTGCCAATGCTACATTCTGAAGCAGTTTTTTTCAGTGCTTACAACAATACCTATCTTTCATCCTACTCATTGGCGAAGGAAAAACTTACAGGCTTTCATCAACCCGATACCTTATTCGGACAACTCCGGAACTTCGAGCTCGCAGGCATCGCCCTCTTACAGCGCGACCTCCCCTCCTATGATTCTTTGTCAAAGAAGTTTTCACCTGTCAACTATACATTGGATCGACAAGAGAGCAGGCTTGCCGAACATCATAGCCGTATCCTTCATCAGAAAAAAAAATCACCTGAGGTGGCAGCTTTGCTTTCTGCGATTGTTCCTGGTGCGGGGAAATTTTATGCGGGTAACAAGGGCGTTGGAATCTACACTTTCTTGATTGCGGCTGTCATCGGGTCGCAGGTGTGGGAAAGTTATCAGAAGGACGGACCTTCCAGTGTTCGAATTATTGCCTACGCTACTGTATTTACATCATTATACATTGGAACAATTTGGGGAAGCGCCTTTACTGTAAAAATAAAACGTGATCAATTAAATGAGACGATCAATAACCAGATTCTTATCGATATGCATATTCCTATCCGCACCATTTTTCATTAATGGTCAGGATATAGAGTTTGCCGACAGTCTCTTTGAGACAGGAAATTATTTGCCCGCCAGGGTAGCGTATGAGCGTCTGTTGTTTCAGGGTAAAACAGATGCTGGCCTCCTTCTGCTCAAGAAGTCATTCTGTTTAAAAGCTGAAGGAAAATTCGAAGAAGCTTATACCACACTTCAACGAGTCGATGTTTTTAAAGAAAGCGATAGTTTGAGGACAGCACTGTACAGTGAATTAGCACTGGATGCGTACCTCGGCGGTAAATTTGATCAGGCACTGAGTACACTTCAGGAACTACATTATTATTTTCCGGATAAGAATAGTTCTATTTCTGATGCACTTGAAATACTAACATTAAATCAACTACTCAAATGGAATGAGGCTGAACAAAAATTCAATTCCTATCTTGAACGATATAACATCCCGGATCAGCATCTTTATCAAAAGCAACGTCTTCCAAAGCTAAAAAATCCAGCCAAAGCTGAAACACTTTCATTTCTAATTCCGGGAAGCGGACAGCTATATGCAGGTTATCCTGGTCACGCGATTACATCCGTATTGATACATGGCGGACTGGTAGTGTTTACGGTTTATTCGTTTACAAACGGCTACTATTTCTCAGGAGCTTTTACCGGTGTGGGACTCTTTAGTTTATTCTATAATGGAGGTGCAGGTCATGCGAAGGACCTTGCGATGAGGCACAATGCGGAACAGCTAACTCGCTTCAATGAAAAAGTAAAGGCAGTTCTTTCGGAGGTAGCAAAAAAATAAGGGACACTTTCAGGTCCCTTATTTTTATGACATTGGTTTGATTTCAATTCTTGTGCTATACACAATGCCAGCCCGTTCCTTTCAGGAGGGCATTTAACCGCAGGAGTGCGCGAAGAGAGTTCACGCAAAGTGCGCAGAGCTTTTACTTGGAATAAGAACGCTGAGTCTGCCTTCGGCATTCTTCGCGCCTTGCCCTTATGGTCTTTGCCGTTAAAAATGCCGCCGGATGGCCGCATTTTCAAACCATCTCAACAATTAAAAACTGTTTTAGATGGAATCACCACATAAAGAACTTATTGTTGTTTTCATACTTGCT
>JANYDR010000591.1 GCA_025363495.1 Cyclobacteriaceae bacterium
GCAAAACTTGTTTGGGAGCCATAAAAAATATGCAAGGTTTTCCATATAAAACTCCACTTTCTTGCAGATTTTACCAACCCAAAACTCATCTTATTCCCATTAATCTTTATCCGTTCAGCTTTTTAAGGGACGACTAGTTAACGATTTTCATTTTGAATCGCTCAAACAAAATATTACTCCCCTCGCCTTTTTTATAGGCAAAAGTGTTGGATTGATTTCTTTTCGATTCGAAGCCAGGAATAGCCAGGACGTAATCACCTCAATGGAAAAAACCTGGAAGGCAATGGCACCAGGTTTACCTTTCAGCTATTCATTTCTCGATGAAGATTTCGGAAACATGTATTCAGCAGAACAGCGCCTTGGAAAAATATTTACTGTCTTTGCCGGACTTGCCATCCTTATCGCTTGTCTTGGATTGTTTGCTCTTACTTCTTTCACCGCAGAACAGCGCACAAAAGAAATTGGGATTAGAAAAGTTCTTGGTGCTTCCGTAAGCAGCATCGTTCTTCTCTTGTCAAAAGAATTTGGCAAGCTTATTATCATCGCTTTTGTACTGGCAGCCCCGCTTGCCTGGTATGGCGTGGAGTGGTGGCTAAAAAGTTACACGTACAAGGCGGAGATAGGAATTCTGGTTTACCTGCTGGCTGGTGTCTCTGCATTCCTCGTAGCGTGGATCACGATGAGCTTTCAATCTTTTAAGGCCGCCTCAAATAATCCGGTAAAGTCATTAAGAAGTGAATAGATCATTATTAGATATTGGTTGCAATTACTTTGTATCCCGCATCAGTTGTTCATAAAACCATAATGTAGTTCTATATCCATCTATGCTCACTCGCTCATTGATGCCATGAAATCCAATCGGATCGGTCATTGGACTGAACTTAATGATACCTTCCGATATCTCGCTGAAATGACGTGAGTCTGTCCCTCCAATCATAAGGAATGGCGCCGTAATCGTATTTGCAAATGTTTTCTTCGCCATCTTGTCAATCTTCTTATAAGCAAAACTATTTTCAGAAGTTACTCCAGTCGGTTCTCCAATAAAACTATTGAACGGCTTGACTGTTACACGTTCATCATTGATTATCTTATTTACTCTCTTAATGACATTGATGGAGCTATCCCCAGGCAACAATCTGAAATTAACTGTAGCCCTGGCAAATGTTGGAATAACATTATCTTTTATTCCTGCCTGAATAATCGTTGGCGCAATCGTTGTTCTTACAATCGCGTTTCCGGATCCGCTTTCTTCATATATACCAATAATCACGCCTTCGAATAACCATCGGTTTGCAAAAAAGATTTTCTGTAAGAATGGCATCTCCGGACCAACATGCTCCATAAAACCTTGTGTCGATTCTGAAAAGGTAGCATCGAATGGATTTTCCCGCAGCCTTACCAATGCCTTTGCAAGAATATCGATCGATGTCTCTGCCTCCGGCATTGAAGAGTGACCTCCGTTTTTTTCCGCCGTTAATTCAAGGGAAAGATATCCTTTCTCGGATGTTCCAATTAACGCAACCGGTTTTGTCATGCCGGGTATTTTATCTTTTGTTACGATGCCACCTTCATCAAGGACAAGGTCTGCCGTAATGTTTCTTGATTTTAATAAGGCTACCGTACCCCTTGCGCCAGATCCGCCAAGTTCTTCGTCATGGCCGAAAGCAAAATAAATCGTGCGCTCCGGCTGAAAATTTTCAGTTATTAGTTTTTCAGCGCCCTCCATGATGCTTATAAGGTTTATCTTATCGTCAGCTGTCCCCCTTCCCCAGATAAAATCTTCTTTTACCTCTCCCGCAAAAGGATCTACTGACCACATGGTCCTGGTTGCTTCTTCAATAGGAACCACGTCCTGATGCGCCATCAAAACTATTGGTTTCAATGCCGGATTTTTTCCCTCCCACTTGAACAGCAAACTGTAATCCGCAACCTTTTCCTTAGTCATAGTTGAATGAACTTTTGGATAGGCTGTTTCCAAAAAATGATGAAAACTTAAAAATTGGGTCGAGTCAAAAAGCGACGGGTCTCCGTTTGAAATCGTTTTGTACCTGATCGCTTCCTGAAAGTGTTGGAGCGCGGAGGGTGATGCTTCCGGTGAAGCAACCGCTTCTATAGGCAGCTGCTTTGATGTAAACCGAAAAGTGTTGAAAAATAAAACAGCCACTAAGGCTAACAGAGCGATTACAATCGTCAGAAAAATTCTTTTGAACATGTAGAAAGGAAAAGGTCAACCGAAAAATAAAGAAAACTCCTGAGATCAGTTAACAATTTTTTCCTGCGGGAAGTCTCCGCGAAGGGTGCGATATCTCTTTCTTGCCTCAGCAGCATAAACACTTCCTGGATACTTGTCCAGAAAAGCACGGTAGATTTCCATCGCTTTCTCTTTATTTTTTAAATAATGCTCGTAAATGTCAGCTTGCATAAAGGAAGCATCATCAGCAAGAATGTCATCACCATAGAAATTAAGAATTTTTTGAAGGAGGTCAACCGATTTTTGAAACTCTCCCTGCTTCATTCGCAGATTCGCCTCCAGCCAATACACATCATCAAGTATTTTGTTAGGCTGAGTCATACTGTTCTGACGAAAGACTGCGCCTGTTTTACTGGAATCAGTTTTTGAGATTCGGTCTGCAGTTTCATTCTCGGCCTTTATCTGCGCTATTTTTTGTAAGGCCTCCTGATTTTTATTCTGATATAACAAAAGTTCAATGACTGCAAATTCCTTTAATGCCGAACCAGTAGAATCAAATGCTGTATTTTCTTTAATAAGCATGCTTAAGTCCATGGCATCGTTCGCTATTTCGCGGGTTGTTGCCTGTTTCAGAATATCGAGATGTTCTAAAGCAAGTTTAAAATCTCCTTTATAATATGACAGCTTCGCGTTTCTAAGCTTCGCTTCATAACCCAGTGGCGCATCTCGCTGATTTTTCTCTACCTGTGAATATAAAAGTGTTGACTCCCAAGGCTCTTCTTTTAACAAATAAATATCCCCTAATTCCAACTTTGCTCTTGCCTTCAGATACGATGGCACACGAGGATGATTTGCCAGGACTGTAAGTTTATTAACGGCAGAATCTTTTTCGTCAAGATAATAAGCATGAAGTAAGGCCTCGTTAAGTGCAGCTTCATAACTGTTTGCATTATCGGGGTATCGTGAAATGAATGACTGATATTCTTTGGTGAGATAACGGACTGAGTCACGGTTTACAGGAAAATTTCGTTTTACTTTTGCTTCTCTTGCACGAATAAGACCAAGGCGTGCTGGCAAGTAATTCTCAGTATTAGCAAATTCCTTAATAACATAAGAAAAACTCTTGTCAGCATTATCATAATCTTTATTATTGAGTGCGATTTGCGCAATTTCTAACGTTTTTGAATTTTCTTTTCGGAATCGTTTATCATATGCTCGTGCCTGAATAAAGGCGCCGTAAAAATTTTTTTGTTGCAGGTTTACCCAAATAAGTAAGTCAGCAAATACTTCTGAGTCGGGGTGCTGTTGTACTTTATCGTATAACATCCTCTCAAGAGTTTCCAGCTCATCTGGTTTGTTGAGGAAAAGTTGTAGAAGATTTTTTACATAATTGATGTTACCTGGTGATTGGGTGATGTAGTTAAGATATTCCTCCACCATAGCGTCTCTCTTACCTTGCATGCGGTACAGATTTGCCATTTCCAATGTAAAAATTGTTGAGTTGCCGAGCGCTTGTCTTATCTCTTGAAGTGTTGAGACCGCGTAATCAGGTTGGTTGTGCGCAGCGAGATAATCGGAAATTGATTTTGTTTTATAAACATCCGGGAGTGAACTCTTTATCAAAGCCTTGAAATATTTATCTGCTTTCTGCATGTCTCCAGAACGAACATACACTAAGCCCAAGTCAACCTTGTAAGAAATGCGATCATCCACTTTTCGCAATACCCTTTCCACATAATCCTCGGCTTCCTTGTACTTTCCCATATCAAGTAAGAGGTTAAGATAATTTGCATGAATGGCCGGAATATTCTCCACATTTTTAGAGAGCGATTGATACATCGCCAGGGCCTTCTCTTTGTCTCCTTTAAGGAAATACTCGTTAGCAATCCGAATCTCAGAATCCTGAGCGTAAAGAGGAATTGAAAGACCTATCAACAATCCACATGATAGTAGTATTGTATTAAGTTTTATATATAATGAATAGTTGTAATAACTAGTGATGTGCATTTGTGGATTAGTGCTATGTTCTTTCGAATGTCTGCAAAATGTTATGTTCTTGTGAATAACTATGCTGTCTGTTTGTCTTTATTTATACTAATATCCTGGTTTCCAACAATGTCTTTTGATGTGTAATTAGTATTCAACAAAGGAGAAGATGTTCATAACCTTTCAATAACTCTATTTAATTCTGTGACATGGATGGATGAATTTGTCAGATCCCAAATTTAGTTAAGATCGTGAAAGTTAAGATGACTTATCCACAAGTTGTCAGAACTTAAGGATAAGTGGGCCAAGTTCCCAATTTGCTCTTATAGGAAACGATTGTTTTCTATCCGGACCGACATAGAAAATCACCCTTTCTGGTTCAATTCCTTTTTTAATGTTTCCGGGATCCCATTTGTCGTTTTTGTTCTTATCTATCACAGCTCTGATCATGTAGTCTGAGGCTGGGAGGTTTTTGAATGTGTATTTTGAGATGTTCTTAGCTGACCTAACGATGGTCCCGTCGTTCTGAACGATTTGTATGATGTAGTCTTTTTGATTTGTAAGTACCTCAAGGAGGAGGATTCCTGTGTCTTCTGGCCATGATATTGGTATTGGAGCGGTTGATGCTCTACTCGTGTCATTATCAATTGAATAAATGAATCCTTTATTTGCTTTTAGAATGAATACTGGGTCTTTTTCGGCTTTGAATAGTTTCTTATCAAATTCTTTGGCTATCGTAATCTGTTTATCGACGAGGTTAAGGGAGATGTCTTCCTTGGCGATTGGCATTATTTCAAGTGT
Organism: Cyclobacteriaceae bacterium; assembly: GCA_025363495.1. Classification (GTDB taxonomy): domain Bacteria; phylum Bacteroidota; class Bacteroidia; order Cytophagales; family Cyclobacteriaceae; genus ELB16-189. Next base: position 4,979 of record JANYDR010000591.1, read on the forward strand.
GTCTCGTTCAATGAATAGGCTGTCGAAATTAAGATTGGTGATTGGTTTGCTGAAGCTTAGCGTCGTCAAAAATTTTGCTGTTTCGGAATCCACAGTCGGTTTACCGAGCGACCATTTAAAGGCGTCTTTGATCGTTTTGGTTTTAGTTGCCTTGATGTAGAATGTTGAGTCTACTGTATTGTCTACGCTGTCGGTAGCGTCAAGATGTATTTTGAGACTGTCCCCAATTTCAGACTGTACCCAGAAATTTACTTCTGACCGGTTGTCTCCAAATGCGTGGACAAAATTTGTGTCTCCGTTAATGGTGTATTCCGTTACTGATTTGTTGAATCGTAGCTTAGTTATCTTCCCGATATTTCTAATTGATAATATTTTGGGAGGACGCATGTCGAGCATTAGTACCGGAATTCTTAGCGAGTCCAGTTTTTTTTCGCGAAGCGAAATGTCATTTGCCAGAAAACCGAATCGTTCGGTTCTGCTCTCAACTTTTAGGTTTTTATTTTTGTCATCAAACGCATAAATTTTATAGTTGGCTCCTTTGATATTTTCGATTTTGAATCTTCCCTTTTTATCTGTCTTGGTAAAGTAGGAGGGTTGATCCGTGAAAATGTCAAATGTGTCTTGTTGGTAAATTGCAACTGTCATTTTCTCGAGGGGAATCCCTTTTAGAAGTTCAGTGACTTTTCCAATTAAGCTTAGTGAATCGATTGTCGGTCCGGTGCTGAATGCAATTTTTAAGTTGATAGGGCTATTTCCTTCAGTAATGTCTTGAACGCCTTCACGAAAAAGTATACTATAGGTTGTCGAATCCTTCCATCCATTTTTGGAAGTGATAAAGACTTTATTCTGCTTGAGTTTGATTTCTATCTCTTTGCCTGGAGAAGGGCTAATGATTATTTCTTCTTTGGCATTATTAAGCTTTAGATTCTCGTTGAAGGTGAGTTCGACGGTTTTTTCTTTAAAATTTAATTGCTTGTTCTTTGGGATGGAGCTTTCAAGAATTGGAGGTCTTTTATCTTTTGGGCCTCCGGTCGGATTTGTGATTGTCGCACAGCCGGCATAAAGAAGAATGATTAAAAAGATATGAAGAAGTCTTCTTCTCATTTCTGAATAAGATAGATGAGGCTTGAGTAATTCATTTCTGTTTTGGCTTTGCGATTTGATTTCAATGCATTAAGAATTGCACGAATCGTGGAGGTGAGAGGGAGTTTTCCATTGTTTGAATTTTTCTCGCTAAGCATACTTACATAGAAGGCGTCCAGCTTCATTGGAATAATTTCTTTCACCTTCAAACCTTCTTTTTCCATGAGTGCGATCATATCCTTTTTTGAAAAATGCCAGACGTGTCTTGGAACATCATACCCGGCCCAAAGTTCTTTATAATGGTCTGCATCGAACGATTCCCTGTTCGGTACTGCAATAAAAATAGTGCCATTTTCTGCGAGCCTTGTTTTGAGTTGGGAGAGAATGCCTTCAAGGTTGTAGATGTGTTCGAGTACGTGCCAAAGTGTGATGACATTGAATTTCGAATCAGGGAGGTCGTCCAATGATTGGACGATATGCTTATTCCGGGCTATTGCCTGGGCATCAAGAGAAGGTTCAACTCCATACGCATCGACACCTGATTTTACGCAATAGTTGAGAAAATTTCCTGTTCCGCATCCCATGTCTAGTAGAGTCTTAGTGCTTAGTTGGTGTTTGATTAAGTTATACTTCCATATTAGAGTGAACTTCCTCATAATCAGATAGATGTAATCCATTATCCCAGCAGCAGCAGAGGTGTGAGAGATGTAAGAGTCTGATTGATAGTATTTGCCAGCCTGGGCTTCTGGAGGTCTAGGGTTTGTTATGGTGAATCCGCAATTGACACATTGTTCCACGTGAAAAGATTCACCAGAAGCAGTGTAATCTTTACAGGTGAGAAATGATTTAAATAACTTTTGTTTGCAGACCGGACAGGCTTCTACTTTTTCTAAGGGCATTACTTTCCAAGATAAACGGTCATAACGGAGACGTCGGACGGTGAAACGCCACTTATTCTGGACATTTGACCGATAGTAGCTGGCTTCATCTTTTTGAGTTTTTCCCGAGCTTCTGATGATAAGGCCTTCACTCTATCATAGTCGAAGTCAGAGTGGATTCGATAGTTATCAAGGCTTTCTATTTTTTCCGCCATTTTCTGTTCGCGGTCGATATAAGGTTCATATTTCACAACGATCTCTGCTTGCTCCGCCACTTCTTTTGAAAATTTATTTATGAGGTTGGAAATTGAAGGGTGAAGCTGCTGCGCTTCAGTAACTCCGATTTCCGGGCGTTTCAGAAGATTGGCAATCGCTGTCTTTTCGCGAATAGGGGATGCATTGATGATGGCAAGGTTTTCATTAACCTCTTCTGGAGATATTTTGACTGTATTCAATTCGTGCAGGATGTTTTTTAACTCACTTTTCTTTTTAGTGAGGGCCTCTAATCTTTCAGTGCTTGCTAATCCAATAGCGCGTCCTTTTTCAGTCAGACGCAAGTCTGCATTATCTTGACGTAGAAGAATTCTGTATTCTGCGCGTGAAGTAAACATTCTGTAAGGCTCAAGGGTGCCTTTGTTTACGAGGTCATCGATTAACACACCGATATAAGCTTCCGAGCGTTTTAAGACGAATGCCTCTTTTGAGAATACTTTGTTATGCGCGTTTATCCCTGCCACCAGTCCTTGACAGGCAGCTTCTTCATAGCCTGTTGTCCCGTTGATCTGGCCTGCAAAGTACAGATTTTCAATTAGTTGCGTCTCGAGAGTTAGCTTAAGTTGGGTTGGGGGGAAGTAATCGTATTCAATTGCATAGCCAGGTCGGAACATTCGGGCTTTTTCAAATCCCGGAATCTTTGTTAGAGCTTTGTGCTGAACATCTTCGGGCAGGGATGTAGAGAATCCATTGACATAAATTTCTACTGTGTTCCAGCCTTCAGGTTCTACAAAGATTTGATGTCGATCCCGGTCTGCAAACCGGTTTATTTTGTCTTCTATTGACGGGCAATATCTTGGTCCAAGTCCTTGAATTCGTCCCTGGAACATTGGTGATTTAGAAAATCCTTTTTCAAGTTCTTCGTGGACGTCAGAGTTAGTATAAGTGATCCAACAACTAAGTTGTTTTTCAGGAGCTTTTGTTGATTCGAGGAATGAAAATTTACCAGGGACCTCGTCTCCTTTTTGTTCTTCCATTTTGGAGTAATCCAAAGATCGGCCGTCTACTCTGGGAGGAGTGCCGGTTTTCATTCTTCCTGATTCGAAGCCAAGTTTTTGAAGATCTTCAGTAAGGCCGGTCGCGGCTTTCTCTGCTGTTCTTCCACCGCCGAAGTTCTTTTCTCCAATATGAATTTTTCCATTGAGGAAAGTTCCATTGGTAAGAACGACAGACTTGCCCTTTATATCAATTCCAAGTGCTGTTTTTATACCAACTACCCGATTCCCTTTCACAATTAATCCACTAACCATCTCCTGCCAGAAGTCCAGGTTGACTGTCTTTTCTAGCATCAGGCGCCATTCTTCAGCGAAGCGCATTCTATCGTTTTGAGTTCTTGGACTCCACATTGCCGGGCCCTTGGACCTGTTTAACATCCGAAATTGGATCATTGATTTATCCGAGACAATTCCAGAATATCCTCCTAGTGCGTCGATTTCTCTAACTATTTGGCCTTTAGCCACACCGCCCATGGCTGGATTGCAAGACATTTGACCAATGGTTCCCATGTTCATAGTAACCAAAAGTACTTTGGAGCCCATATTGGCTGCAGCTGCAGCTGCTTCACAACCAGCGTGTCCGGCTCCAACTACAATAACATCGTATTCAGGAAACATAGTTTAAAAAGTGCGTTTCACGTGGAACAGTTCTCCAAGGGAAGAAATCGTTTCACCCGTTTATTTCCACAAAGATAGGCAAGCTTCTTCTTTGATTCGCATTTGTGTCTTCTGTTGAGATGTCTTGTCTTTATATCCAATGAAGTGGAGAAGCCCATGTACAATCACTCTTCTTAACTCGACCTCAAAAGCTTGGTTAAAGAGTTTTGCATTATCAGAGACTCTAGGAATGCTGATATAGATCTCTCCCAAAATTTTATCTCCCTCCGAAAGGTCGAAAGAAAGAATATCTGTATAGGTTGAGTGCTTGAGATAACGTTGATTCATTGACCTCAGGTGCTTGTCTGAGCAAAAGATAAAGGTTAGTGAATCTATAGAATGACCTTCGGCTATTGAGACCCTCGTTAGCCAGTTGGCTGTTTTTCTTTGATCAGTGAGAGTGAAAGAGATTCCTTCTGAGAAGAATTCGAATTTCGCCATCAGGCATTCATATAAAAGCTTAGTTCTACAACACGGCCACCTTCTTTGAAGTCTACTTCGTCAGAAAGGTGCTTCATAAGGAAAATGCCACGACCTCCTGGTTTTTCAAGATTTTCCGGCGACGTAGGGTCTGGAAGGTTTTCATAATTAAACCCATTACCCTGATCTTCAACCCTGAATTTTATAGTTGTTTCCTCCATTGAGAGGGTTAATAATACATTCTTGGAGGTATCGTTATTGCTGCCGTGTTTTATTGCATTGTTTACAGCTTCGGTTACAGCAATCATAATATTTCCGTAGATGTCATCATCCAGCAGAAACTGTTCCCGCGCATTGTCAATGAAGCTTTCAATCATCCTGATGTTTTCAGTTAAAGCAGGTACCTCAATCCGGATGTTCTTCATAGCCATTACTTCTGGTTGCCTAGTCGTTTAAAATACTCATTCACCTCTTTCTTATAATAGGGATAGAGTTTAGGTGGCATGGTTTTGAGCAATTCTACTTCTTTTTCCTTTAAACGTAAATACTCTTCAAAAGCCTTTGGTATTTCTTTCTGATAATCCTTTGCCGTCTCGCCTTTTCGCTCTTCATCCAGTTCCTGTTCACGCATAGATTTTTCAGACTCCAATAATCTTGTCATTATCTCTTTTTGACGGCGTAGAGTCTGCTCAGTTATTTGTTTGTTGACGAGGTCCAATTCGGTTTGTTCCATTTTACCAGGTAAATCACCACCCAAAGGCTTGCCACCCTCCTGTTTCATTTTTTCCTGCATGTCATTTAGCGCTCTCCGAATTCTTTCTTGTTCTGCGGCCATCTTTGCCAGATCTTCAGATAATTGCCTTCCGCTTTTTCCACCATTCTTGATTTGTTCTATCTGTTGATTTAGTTTTTGCTGCATCTCGCTAAGACTTTGCTGACCTTTTTTCTTTTTTCCTTTTCCCATTGACGGCATTGCATTCGCCATCATGTCCATCATCATATCAAAATGATCATTCAGCATTAATGCAAGATTGTTAATGCTTGTCATCGACAACTGCATGTCAGTGCTTGCATTACTTTTCTTACGCTCTTTTATGTTTTCAACAGCTTTATCAAGATGAGAATTGAGTTCGCCGATCTCACGTGTTACGACGCTACCCATAAAAGCATCTTTTTTTGCAAGAGCTAACAAGCTGTCTTCCAGAACTTTAGAGTCATCTTTAATCTTTAATTGATTTTGTGAAAGCTGTACGTATTTAGGATCACTCTGCTGAATCGCATTGAAATCTTTCATCAATAATTCCTGGTCAAAAGAGAGTTTAATGAGTCCGTGAATGATTTGTCTTAATGATTCAAGATTCTGTTGATCCATTTCCATCTCCATTGAGTTCTGCATTCCTTCAAGTTGCTGCTGCATTCGCTGCATCTTCTCGACAGACTTCTTTTGAGGTGTCGTTGCTTTTTTAGGACTACCCTGCTTTAGCGATTCTTTGCTTTGCTTTTGTAGTTCCTTCATTTCGTTGATGTCCTCTTCTTTTGGAGTATCCTGACTTTCGTCCATTTCTTCGCCAAGTTTTTGAAGCTCATCTACTATTTTCTTGAAATCATCAGCCTTTTCGTTCAATTCCTCCTGTTCCTTAGCGAGATCTTGTTGGTTGGCAGGATCCTGCTTTTCATTTTTATCATCGCCGGTCTCAGATTCTTTATCATTAGCCTGGTCATTACCCTTTTCATTTTTATCCTGCTCTTTTCCCGTTTTATCCTTTTCCTCAGACTCTTTACCCTTTTCCTTCCCGTCTTTACCCTTATCCGGGCTGTCTTTATTTGGCTTTTTCTCGCCGGCTAATTCCTGGGTCATTTCAAGAATTTCCTCTTGCTTTTCCTTTTGTTCTTTTATCTCCTGGATTGCCTGATCTAATTTGTAATCATATTGTAGTTGTTTGAAAAGCTCCAGCGTGCGCTCAAGTTCTTTTTCGATATTGATTTCCTGCCGGTCCATCTTATCAAGCATCTTTTGTATTTGCGATGGATCCTGATTTTCTTTTAGCATTTTCTCGAGCTCTTCAAAAAGTTTTTTGGTTTCATCATCTAGCAATTCATTCATTAGCTTCTGGATCTGTTCTGATTTTTCGCGAATGCGATCGTTCTGTTCTGAGAACGCGTTTTTCTTTTCTTCCAGCAATTTATTTTCCTGTTTCAATTGGTCCACAGCCTGGTCAAGGTTTTTCTTTTGTTGAATGAGATCTTCCAGCATTTTTTTGTCCTGCCATTCGAGCGATTGCTTGCCTTTTAATTTTTGCTCGGCTTCTTCAATAGATTCTTTTAGTGACTTTGCTTTTGTCAGGCTTTTTTCAATTTCTTTCTCAGCCGAGGACTGAGATCTTTTGATGTCTGCTTTAAATTCTTCCGCACTTGGAAGTTCAAATTGATAAGATGCTGACTTTGTTGATTTTCTTCCATGGACACCATCGTTGTCCCAAACTTCCAGATAATATTGAAGACGATCTCCTGTGTTTAGATGAAGTGAGTCTAATAGCCAGTTGTAAAAGAAATTTTGCTGTGATTGGTGAGGATCAATTGACACAGGAATAATTCCAGTTATTTCTTTTTTGTCAATGCCTGAAAGCTGGTAATGAATATCCAATTGAGAAAGCCCATAGTCATCCTGGATATTTCCTGCCAATACAATAGACTTGAAGAGCACAGAATCTTTGAGGTGGTCAAGGACGATGGACGGATACAGATCTTTAATTACATCAATGCGGTAAGCGATACGGTCTTTGTTTTTGCTGTTTTCATTTTCGAGAACGATCGAATATTCGTCCTGATTGAAGAAATTTTTATCGTATTGAAATAATTGATTATCAGATTGTTGCATTGATTCCGGGGCCTTACCGGAAGAGAAAAGGATAGATGCATTTTGTGTATTGGCGGCATTCAACTGCCATTTTATTCTTGTTCCTTCCGGAATTTCAAGATTGCCAGCATTGACAAGCACTTGAGCAGGCCTTCCGATATATCTAGGAAATTGTAATTGAACTTTCAGGTTGAGTAGTTCAGGACGATTTACAATTTTCATCGAGAATGTCTGCGAATAAAATCCAGCGGCCTCTATCTGGAAAGTAAAATCCTGCTGAAGTTTTTCAAAAGTGTAGATAAATTCTCCAACTTTCGATGTTTCCATTTTCAACCGTTGCTGGTTGATGATTAGATAGGCTGCATCTGGAATGGCTTCGCCCTTTAAATTGACACGCAATGTAAAATCTTCGTTAGGAAACGCGATGAGTTGATTGTTCTCTATAATGAACTCGAAAGGAGCCTGAGGAGAAAATTCCTGGTTGAAATGAATAATTCTGTCAGCACTTTGGGTAAAGATCCTTTGGTTCACGATAAAGATTCCTGCAAATAAAATAACTGGTACGGCCAGGTATTTCAGGTAGCGTCTATTCTCACCAAAGTCAATAATACTTTCAAAGGAAAAACTTTCAAAAGCGGAAGCTTTTTGTTCAAGACTCGCCTCGAGTAAAGCGCCGCGGTTTTTTGAAACAGAAGCAAGCTGAAGAAAATTAAGCAGGCGATCCTGAATGGTAGGGAAGTGACTGCCAATCATTTTCGCACTCTGCTCCTTTCCAATCCCATTTCCTGAAAACCACCAAATCAAAGGCTGGCGTAAAAAGCGGAAGACACAATAAGCAACCGTTCCGAAGAAAAGAATAAAGAGTGAAAGTCTAATTCCCCGACCTAACCAAAGGTTGTACTCGATCAACGTTGCAAGCAAAAAGTAAGCAAGTAGTAAAGACAATGATAGAATTGCTCCGCGAAGAAATAAATTGAGATAATATTTCTTGCGGAAGGAGGCGATCTTTTCATCTACAACCTTTACCTGGCTAACCATGCTTGATGAAAACGAAAGTAGTGAGTAGTTAGTTTAAAACTATAACTTAAAGATAAGCAAGGCCTTATTGAATTCAACATGTAATTACGTGAGCGTCATGAAATACTGCTTTCGCGGGGAGGTGTCCACTCAAACTCCTTTTCAAAATACTCCAGCACATGCATCTTGAGTAGTTTTTCCTGTTCGAAGAGGTCGAAACGAGGCATTTTCTTAATCATTTTCCAATGTGGCCAACCGTCGGCGTCGAGTCCTTCCAATTCATAATAGCCTGAATAACTCAGGACTTTGCAGATAGCAATGTGCATGAGATCCTGTTTCTGCTCTTTTGTAAAAAGCTGGTAGCCTTTGCCCAATTCCTGCACGCCCACCAGGAAAAGCAACCCATTAAGGTCCTTCGGTTTCTGCCCAAGCATTCGTTCAACTTCTGCCAGAAGCAATTGCCAGTTTTTATCAAGTTCGAGGTCGCGCTTAAACATTTTGAAGTGCCTCCCAATACTCAAAAGCTCTGCGCAAATGTGGAATGACGATAGTTCCGCCGATTAATGTTGCCACTCCCATGGCTTCATTAACTTCTTCTGTTGTAAAGCCAACGTCTTTGCATTTTCCAAGATGGTATTTAACGCAATCATCGCACCGAAGTACAAGCGAACAGGTGAGACCGATAAGTTCTTTGCTTTTTATGTCCAGTGCGCCCGGCGAATATGCATTGGTATCAAGATTAAAAATGCGCTTTATTATGAGATTGTCGGCATCGGCAATCTTTTCGTTCATGCGGGCCCGGTAATCATTGAATTGCTTTACAGCGTCCATGGTATTAGATTTTCATTCAAATATCTCCTTAGCGCAAGCGTAAATCAAATGTTACCATTAAATACAGTAGTTGAAGATTTTATTTCACTGTTTTTCCCTCACTATTGCCTGGCTTGCTCAGGTTCTTTAGTGAAAGGAGAGGACCTTCTTTGTACGGTTTGCCTGACGAATTTGCCGAAAACAAATTATCATTTGTATCGTGAAAATCCGATCAGGAATAAATTGACCGGACGACTTCCGTTGAAACATGGGTGGGCATTTTTAAAATTCCGCAAGAGCGGTATTGTTCAGCATTTGCTTCATCAATTGAAATACAATAACCATCCTGAAGTAGGTGTGAGGCTTGGACAACTCTTCGGAAGAGAACTGTTGCAGTCAGGATTTGATAAAGAATTTGATTTAATTCTTCCGGTACCACTGCATTCTTCGCGAAAGCGGCAACGGGGATACAATCAAAGTTCAATGCTGGCTGAGGGACTCAGTGCAGCAATGAATATTCAATGGGATGAGTCAATTTCTGTAAGAGTGCAATCTACAGTAACACAAACGCACAAAACAAAAGTTGAGCGATGGGAAAATGTGAAAGATGTTTTTGCTGTAGAGGGCTTAAGTAATTTAAAGGGTAAGAGGATTTTATTGGTGGATGATGTTATTACAACCGGCGCAACGTTAGAAGCTTGTGGACAACATCTCGTATCGTGTGGATGTAGCGAGTTAAGCGTTGCATGTTTGGCAGAAGCGCAATAAATTCATTTCCCGCAGGTTCCAAGACCCTGTTGGATAAAACTATATTTCTAACCTAATAAGAATGTCTTTTCTCTACCTAATACACTTAACCGCAAAGGTCACAAAGGAATTTACGCAAAGTCCGCGAAGATCTGCGGGAAAAGTTTTAAGCAAAAAAAGACCCTCCAGAAATCTGAAGGGTCTTTTTTTAATTTTTTTTTCGATCAATAGTTTGAACCTGCGCGGATCATTGCACAACGGAATCCGATTGTTGCTGTTGCAGAATCCTGATCGAGGTAGCGACGTGTGCCAGGAGACATCCAGTACGCTACATCTTTCCATGAGCCACCCTTGTAAACGCGGGCCTTATCAGTGATAAGTGAAGTAAAACCTGTAGGGTCTTTTGTAAAATCACTGTTATAATATTTCACATCATCAAGGAATCCATCACGACGTATAGGATTAAGATCATCAAAATCCTGATAGGAAAGAGGACGATAAACATCCATTACCCACTCGCTAACATTACCCGCCATATTATAAAGACCGTAGTCATTTGGAGGAAACTCATAAATATAAGAAGTGATCAGGGCTCCATCATTAAGACGGCCTGCGATACCCGCATAATCTCCGCGCCCTCTTTTAAAGTTTGCAAGGAAGAAACCCATTTGCTTCCCATAAGGATTACGTAGAGCGTGTCCATCCCAGGGATAAATACGCTGATGTGTTTGCATTTCTTCCAGCCACTGAGTTCCGATAAGTGCCTGAGCAGCATATTCCCACTCAGCCTCTGTTGGCAGACGATAAGCAGGAATTACTACTCCTGACTCAAGTGGAATTCTACCACCAGCAGGAACTTCAGGAAGATCCTGACCAGATGCCTTCATCAACTCACGGTTGACGGCATCAGTACGCCATCTTGCGTAATTACTTGACTGCGTCCAACTCACTCCTACTACTGGGAAGAATCGGAACCCAGGGTAGCGGAGATAATGATCTACATAAGGATCGTTAAACGCTAATTTACCTTTCCATACCAGTGTGTCAGGCAAGGAAGCCTGATAAACTTCTTGCGAAGAGTCCTTAGCAAGGTAGTGCATGTACTCAAGCCAGTGAACATTTGCGATCTCTGTTTCATCCATATAGAAGGAGGCTACAGAAACTGTGCGCTCAACGTTATCGCGGTACGCCATTACATCTTCTTCAAAAGAGCCCATGACTGCACGGCCACCTTCTATAAAGACAGTATTGGGAGCATCCGGCTGACCTTCAAAATCTTTGACCTGGAAACCGCCGGTTTCTTCGTCATTGTATTTAAGGTTAGTAGCTGTGCTCAACTGACCGGGATTAATGGCCGTTGGCTTTGCATTTTTGTTACCTCCAATCAGGGAACAAGATGCAATCACAACTGTACCACCAACTACTGCTAAAAGACCTTTTATCTGCTTCATTTTATGTGTTTTATTGACTAAAGCAACCGCTAATATAAAGAGATAATTCCGTGTTTTCCAAAGCGTAGCGATTTTTTGATGAATCCTTAATGGAAGGTCGGATTATTCAAAGGATTGTTTAAACACTTTCACTAACGGCAACTCTTAAAAAGTATTGTAGAAAAACCGTGAGTTATTACTCATTTGAGCTCTATATGTACCCACATTTATTTATCTGAAATCGTCTCAGTTGATGTAAGTGCGAGCGTCAAGGGGCCGAGGATTTTCAGCGAATCCTCCACGGAATTCATGTTTTCTATAAATAAAGTAGGTCTCCCCGACTGGTCTTTCAGGCGGCATTGTTTGGAGTGCGTCTGCACAAAAGTGAGTATGCCTCCAAAAATGTCTGACTTAAAATAATCATCGTTATTAGCGACAAAAGTGCCACGCAACCGGGCATTTTTCAAGCTTATCTTTTCAAATCCAAGTTGCTCGCCTGCCCAGCGAAGGCGTACCGTATCGATGAGTTGTACCACAGATGGCGGGATTTCGCCGAAACGATCTTTCAATGAAAGTGAAAACTGCTGAAGGCTTGGTTCGTCTTTAATACTATCGAGTGTTGAATAAAGCTGCAGTCGTTCCCGTACACTGGTTACGTAATATTCAGGAATGAGAATTTCAAGATCGGTTTCGATCACGCAGTCGGGTACGATCAACTTTGCTTTTTCAGAGAGCTCTTCGGAGAATAAATCTTTAAACTCATTTTCTTTCAGGTCATGGATCGCGTCATCCAGAATTTTGTGATACGTATCAAAACCAAGATCATTGATAAATCCGCTTTGCTCCCCTCCTAATAAATTTCCCGCTCCGCGAATATCGAGGTCACGCATAGCAACTTTAAATCCATCACCCAACTCTGAAAATTCTTCCAGGGCAGCAAGTCGTTTGCGTGAGTCAGAGGAAAGCACGGATGCTGGTGGAGTGAGTAAATAACAGAATGCTTTTTTGTTTGAACGACCAACGCGACCGCGCATCTGATGAAGATCACTTAAACCAAACATGTGTGCCTGATTGATCATGATCGTGTTGGCGTTGGGAATGTCAAGGCCGGATTCAATTATATTGGTGGAGACCAATACATCGTATTCTCCTTCGATAAAGCGCATCATTACTTTCTCAAGCTTGTCGCCTTCCATTTGTCCGTGTGCTATACCAATGCGTGAATCAGGGACAAGTTTGTAAATAATGTTAGCAATGCTTTCTATATCACTCACACGATTGTGTACAAAAAACACCTGGCCTCCCCTTCTTATTTCATGGCTGACAGCATCACGAATAATTTCTTCATTGTATGAATGCAATTCGGTAGTCACCGGCTGACGATTGGGTGGAGGAGTAGCGATGATACTCAGATCACGTGCGCCCATGAGCGAGAAGTGAAGAGTGCGTGGAATAGGAGTAGCAGTGAGTGTAAGAACGTCAATGTTTATTCTCAATTCTTTCAGACGGTCCTTGACTTTTACCCCGAACTTCTGTTCTTCATCAATTACCAGCAATCCAAGATTTTTGAATTCAATGTCTTTACTTACAATCCGGTGAGTACCAATTAAGATGTTAATGTTTCCTTCCTTGGTCTCTTTAAGTATTTCCTTAATCTGTTTCTCTGTTTTGAAACGGGATACATAGTCAATCTTTACAGGGAAATTTGCCAGACGTTCTGAAAAAGTCCGGTAATGCTGCATGGCCAGGATGGTGGTGGGTACAAGAATTGCTATTTGTTTTCCATCGGCGGAAGCTTTGAACGCGGCACGGATGGCCACTTCTGTCTTCCCAAATCCAACATCTCCACAAACCAGACGATCCATGGGGTGAGGCATTTCCATGTCCTTCTTCACATCTTCTGTTGCAGTTGCCTGATCAGGAGTATCCTCATATATAAAGGAGGATTCTAATTCTGCTTGAAGAAAGCTATCAGGAGAAAAAGCGAACCCCGAAGCTTTTTTACGTTTGGCATATAACTCAATAAGCTCTCTCGCGATGTCTTTAACCTTGCCTCGGACTTTGGCTTTTTTATTTTCCCATTCATCCGAGCCGAGCTTACTTACTACCGGAGGAGTTCCTTCTTTGCCTGAGTATTTTGAAATTTTATGAAGCGAGTGAATACTGGCGTACAACATATCGTTGTCGCGGAAGACCAATCGTACCGCCTCCTGTTCCTTTCCATTTACTTCTTTCTTTTCAAGTCCGGCGAACTTGCAGATACCGTAATCAATGTGCGTTACAAAATCTCCAGGCTGCAATGATTGCAGTTCACGAAAAGTAAGTGCTTTTGATTTGCTGAATTTTTCTTTCGCGCGAAAGCGATGAAAGCGTTCAAAAATCTGGTGATCGGTATAGCAAACGATTTTTAATGAATGATCAATGAACCCTTGCCGCAACGGAAATTCAAGGGGCTGAAATCTTAGCTCGGGATGGATCTCTTCAAAAATTCCCTGCAGACGTTCCAGTTGACGAGGTTGTTCTGCAGCAATGAAATTGGAATAACCCTGTATTTGCTGATCAATAAGATTCTTTGCAAGTAATTCAAAATTCTTATTGAAAGACGGTTGTGTCGCTGACTTGAATTCAAATATCTGTGAAGATTTAAAGTGAGCGCGACTGCCAAATTCAATTATTGGAAATAACGCGATCTCTTTTATGAATGAGGATGCGGATTCAAAAAGGTGTTCAGGTTCCAAAGCAAGCCGGGCACTACCGCTTTCGCGAACGATTTTATCAAAACTTTGCGATGCTTTCTCAAAACACTTATCCAGGATGTCGGTAGTAAGCTGAACATCTTTTATCCACAGGCGGGTAGATGGAGTCATGAATTCAAGAAGCGATTGACGGTCTTCCTGGACAAGACGGGTTTGCACGTTTGGCATGAGGCTCACCTTGTCAAGCGACTCGACGGAAAGTTGAGAGCCAGGATCAAAGCTGCGTATGCCGTCTACTTCATCGCCAAATAACTCAATACGATAAGGGAGCTCGTGAGCGAAAGAGAACACATCAATAATTCCCCCACGCACTGCAAACTGACCAGCTTCATAAACGAAGTCAGTTTTCTCAAAATCGTAGGAGTGAAGAAATTCTTCCAGGAATTCACGGTCGAGCTTTTCTTTCGTCTTTACAATAAAGGTGTTTGTAGCGAGGGATTTCTTGGTAATTACCTTTTCTGAAAGAGCTTCCGGATAGGTAATAATGATCTGTGATCCGGGATGTGCGCTAAGATGATTTAACGCTTCGGCGCGCATCAGAACATTTGCGTTCTCTGTCTCGTCATATTCATACGGACGCTTGTATGACATTGGAAAAAGAAAGACTTCTTTCTCATCCAGGAGATTTTGGAGGTCATTGGAAAAATAAGCGGCCTCCTCCTTATCCTGAAGGATAACCAAATGACTGGATCGAACACTTTTATACGTGGTAGCCAGTATTACTGCATCAAGACTTCCGGGGAGGCCTTTAAGACGAATAGTTTTTGCAGCAGACGCACGGATTCCCTCCGCCAGGTTTTGCACCAGGCTATCCGATTTATAGATGGATAGAAAATCAACCGCCCTCAAGAATTCTTCAGAAAGTTGCAAAAGTAGTTCGGTCGGAGGGCAGGTACAAGTGCAGTTTTAAAATATATAGTTATGTAATGTCATAACAGTTAATTGATAATCGGAAAAGAAGTTCTCAATTTAATGCCAACCAAGATTAACGGATAGTGAATAACGATTAACTTTGTTCCCAATGTACTACCTCGAACTGTTCATCATTTTGCTCACGCTCACGTGTGTTTTGTTTTTGATTATCGGATTGGTAAAGCCATGGGCGATGCTTTGGTGGGAAGATGTGCAGACACGTAGCATGGTCTTGAAAGTATATGGCTCATTAGCAATTATCTTTCTTCTGGTGTATTATTCCATCAAAACTTTTTTGCCAAGATAATGAGAGCAATCATTTTTTTATTAGTTGGCCTTTTAGTGACAACCTGTTCGTCATCTAAAAAGGAAAGCGTAACAGAGTTACCGGTTGCAAATGAATTACCGGCTCTTCAATTGACGTTGCTCAATGGAGAAAAGTTGTTGGTTGATTCTCTTCCTGGGAGTACCGTTTTATTTTTTTTTAGTCCTGATTGTGATCATTGCCAGCGTGAAGCCGAAGATATTCGTGAGCACCTCAAAGCCTTTAACGACTATAATATTTACTTTATCGCCGCGCATGATTCTGGACAGATCGAAGCGTTTTCAAAAAAATATCGTTTGAGTGGAATTCCGAATATAGTCTTTGCTCACGCAGAGGTTCCCGATGTGGTAAAAGTAATGGGCTCGATTGGTACACCGACATTATATATCTACTCGGAAAGGAAACAGTTGGTGAAGAAATTTGAAAATGAAACCGATGTGGAGGAGATTATAAAATTTCTGTAGTATAAGGACAACAGCATTCTTTGGCCTCAGAAATACTTTGCCACTGATTTCACGGATGAACACGAATCGTGGCGGGGAATTCCTTTAAATGGTAATAATTAGCATGGATGAAATCGGCCTGGCTGCATTGCATCCGTGAAAATCTGTGGCATCCGAGGCAAAATTTTGGCGCAGCAATGACAAAGTCATTAATTCTTGTGTCTGGGTGCATGAGTCATAAATCAAAATCAAGACCGAAATTCAGTAGCATTTGCAGATTCTTTTTTGCTACATTGTTATCTCTTTATTACACCCCTTAATTCAACCTAAAATTCTAACACTATGGCAGGACTCATTATACTAGGAATTGGCGTCTTACTTCTGCTGATGTGCTTTGTTAGCGTCAAGCAGGGAACGATTGCCGTGGTAACAGTATTTGGAAAATATAGCCGGATCATGAGGCCAGGCTTAAATTTCAAACTGCCATTCATTCAACAGATTTATAAAAGAATCTCTATTCAGAACCGCTCGGTAGAATTGGAATTCCAGGCAACTACAATCGACCAGGCCAATGTAAATTTTAAAGCGATGCTTCTTTTCGCGGTGTATAACCAGGAAGAAGAAACCATCAAGAACGTTGCGTTTAAGTTTATGGATGAGAGAAGTTTCATGCAAGCGCTCATTCGTACCATCGAAGGTTCTATCAGAAGCTTCGTCGCGACAAAAAAGCAGGCTGAGATTCTTTCATTGCGCACGGAGATCGTTAAAGAAGTAAAGGAGCAACTCGACCACACTCTCGAGGGATGGGGATTTCATTTGCTGGATTTGCAATTGAATGATATTGCGTTTGACGAAGCGATCATGAAATCAATGGCACAGGTTGTTGCTTCCAATAATCTGCGCGCTGCGGCAGAGAACGAAGGACAGGCATTATTAATCACTAAAACAAAAGCTGCCGAAGCCGAAGGTAACGCTATTAAGATTGCAGCGGAGGCAGAAAAAATTGCAGCTGCCTTACGTGGTCAGGGTGTTGCGTTATTCCGTGAGGAAGTGGCAAAAGGTATGTCGCAGGCTGCGAAAGAGATGCAGGGAGCAAGTCTGGATTCTTCTTTCCTTCTATTCTCCATGTGGACAGAGTCAATCAAACATTTCGCAGAAGCAGGGAAGGGTAACGTTATTTTTCTGGATGGATCTGGAGAGAATATGCAGCGGACTATGCAGCAGATGATGGCTATGGGGAAGGGAATAACCATTCAGAAGTAGTCAGATGTTAATGGATGGGATTTTTAATGAGTGATACCAGATACCGGTTGCCAGGTGGCAACTGAATAGAAGCATTGTCAGCTAAAACATATTATGTGTAAAAGACGTGAGCCAGGTGTTCACGTTTTTTATTTGCCCTCTTTGCATTTTTTTAATGTCTCAATAGCGATTTGAGCTTGTTTTCTAGCCTCAAAAGCGTTGGCATCTGCTTCTCTTCGCGCTTCGTCGGCTAGAACAAGATTTCTTTCAGCCTGAGATCGTGCTTTCTCGGCAGCCGATTGTTGGAAGAAGGCATAGACAAAAGACATCAATGTTATTATTATCAGTACTATGATTGTTATATTCTTCACCATGGCTTAAATTTTAAAGAATGAGTTTTTTTATTTACCCTCGCGACATTTTCTAAATTCTTCTTTGATAAGTGAAAGATCTTGCATAGCTCAATCAACATTTGCCGTTTGAACTCCAAGCTCGACCTGTTTCCTTGCCATTTGCGCACCTATCTGCGCAGCGTATAAAGTCCATGAAAAAATAGAGACTATCAATCCAAGTAGTAATACTCCGATCGTTATGTTCTTTCTCATAGCTTTTACTTGATATTACTTCAATTTCAGAAAATCCCCATCAACAATCAACAACTTAACTCCGTTCTCAGAAACAGAACGATGCGAACTTAATTCATCTGAGACAACATAACCCATCCCCTTTGCTAAAAGGAATTTTTTTCCATCCTCCAATTCACTCACGAACTCTCCCTCGAGGCAATGAATGATATGTCCTTTATGGCACCAGTGATCCGCTAAATAATTCTTACTGTATTCAAC
>JANYDR010000537.1 GCA_025363495.1 Cyclobacteriaceae bacterium
TGTTTGCCCTTTACACGGTTATCGCTTTGACCTTAGAACCGGTCGGGAAAGTGGAGAACGATCTCACGATTTGGTTACTTATCCTATTAAGGAGGAGCAAGAGGGCATTTTTATTGGATTGTGAAATAGCCCGATGAATTCTGCGTTTGAGTTATTATAAATGATGAATAGGTTTTCGATACCAGTTCCGATTAAAAGAACAGCTACTGTAGCAGTGTTGTTGCTACTTGCAATATTCTGTTCTAGCCCTGGTAACTCGCAAATCCCTACCGGCCCTATCTTACAGTACAGTGAAATTGTCCCCGATAAGCTTCTAACCTCCCGTGCCGTAGTACTTCACAATTCCATTTACTCTCAACTTGAACTACAAACCATTCAAAAAGCATTTCAGCAAATTGGAGTAGACGCCGTAGCCTATTTTGAAACCGATATGGTGCTTGCTGGAAAAGATGTTACTAAAGCTTATGCGGAGTATTTTGTCTCACGACAGATTACCTACTTGCTTTTCTTAGATAAGAATTCAACATCCTTTCAACTCATTGGTGTAACGTTCGATCAAACACCAAGCCTTTATGATGTAGCTCTGTCGGCATGGAAAGTTGAAAAGGCGAAATTGAACGATCTTCTGTTAACCATCTTTCAGGATTCGTGGAGAAGTCAGAAGAAAAAAAATTTCTTAATCAATGAATACCCCGAAACAGATATTACTATCAATCCAATTAAAGGCAAGCGACAGGAGTTTTATGCGATTGACCTGAAAGTCGATAATCTTGCCGTTCCAAAGTTTGGAAATGAAACCATGGATAAAGAGTTAGAACTATTCTTTCAGGCTAATTATCCGCTCAAATATAAGATCACAGAAGCAGGCGTTGCCGAGCAAGAGTTGCGCCGGCAAGGTTTTGCGTATGTCTTATGCTACGTTCACACACGCGGAAAGGCCGCAAAAAAAGTTCTGGAGTATGATATAAAAAAGATTGAGACGTCTTATGCGTCCATTGCATTTCCGGATGGACAAATGCAACTCAAGACCATTCCTGCTGAAACAGATATTTATAAGTTTTACTTCCGGCACATTGATAACGGAAATGTTTTCCTTGGCAACAAGTGGGATGCCGATGTAACCTGGCTGGATGCATTACGAAATCACATACTTGGGTTTAAGGCAGAGGCAAAAATTAATTAGGTTTATTTGAAGGTAGCGCTCCTGCGGCGCTCAATTTC
Source organism: Cyclobacteriaceae bacterium (assembly GCA_025363495.1). Classification (GTDB taxonomy): domain Bacteria; phylum Bacteroidota; class Bacteroidia; order Cytophagales; family Cyclobacteriaceae; genus ELB16-189. Next base: position 1,222 of record JANYDR010000537.1, read on the forward strand.
TGAAACACAAAGTGTATTTGAGTCGGAATTTTAACCACATAGCACATAGCAATACAAAGATCACAAGAACCATAGCCTGCGTTTTAAATTATTCTATGTTTGCTTTGGTGCATTCTATGTACTATGTCTTTTAAAAAATCATCCGGAGGCATCTTAGGCAGTCCTCCTACTTTTCACGATTAAGGCTGCGATTATAATCAACACTATCACTACAAACCTACCATGATGAAAATGTGGAAAAAGGTCACAGCTCCAATCACCCCATCCAAAAAGCAACTTGAATGGAATTGCAATAATGCCCACCATGGCTCCAAACAACCCTGCAATTAATCCCACGACAGCTCCCATTAATCCAATAACCACACCAACGAGTCCCATCCCTAATCCAAACCATAATGGAAAAGTGAAAATGAGAACTAACGCAATTAAAACTGTGGAGCCGGAATTGGAGTTGTTGCGTGACATATGAGCCAGGTTTGCATATTGTCCTACAATAATCATTCAGAATTTCTAAATAGTGCGAACGGTGGTCGATTTAAGGGATTTCCGGTTTTGAACGAATTGAGCAATAGCTATAATTGTTGAAAATTGAACACCCCTTATGTACAAAATTGAACAGAGTTGGGTATTAGGACTGACCTTCGTATTAAATCTTCAATTCAAATAAACCGTGATTTCCCGATACCTAATTCCCAATACTGACTCAGCTCCGTTTCCTATAATTCCACACCGCGAAACTATTGAGTACGATAGCAAACAAGAACACAGTCGCAAGATGTACTCTGATATCAAACAACGTACTCCCTTTTAGCACAACCATTCTCATCACTTCAATAAAATATGCAACGGGGTTGAACTTCGTAAAAATCTGTGCCCATTCTGGCATGCTATCAATTGAAGTATAAAGTCCACCCAATAAAATAAAGATCATCATAATGAAGAATGAAAGAAGCATCGCTTGTTGCTGAGAATTCGCGAAGGTGGAAACCAACAAGCCCATACCAAGCACTGCAAGTAAGTAAACCGCCGCAAAAACATATATGGTCAGAATACTCCCTACAGGGTTAATTCCATAAATTATTCTTGAAATTACAAGTCCAATGGTGAGGATCATGAGTCCTAATACCCAAAACGGTAGAAGCTTTCCAAGAATAAATTGATATTTTTTTATTGGTGTCACGTTAATTTGTTCAATCGTACCAATCTCTTTCTCTTTAACAATATTTAATGCTGTAAGAAAAGCCCCCACCATTGTTACCAGAATTACCAATATGCCAGGCACCATAAAGATCTGGTAGTTCATGGTTGGGTTAAACCAATTAAGGGCGGAAATCTGAATCGTCGGCTGAGGACTAAACCTGGGAAGTTGCAGCCATTCCAATCTTACCTCACGATTGAAATCTCCAATGATATAGCGCAAGTAGGCCCCTCCAAGATTTGCTTTTACCCCATTGATAGCGTTGAGTGCCATAAACAAGGTCGCCTTATCCTCTTTTACAACTTGCTTCTCAAATGAAGAAGGAATCTGCAACACAAGATCTGCCTGATCATTTTCAACATACTTCAGGGCTTTTTCATACGAGTCCGTATAATCGACCAATTGAAAGTAATCCGTAGCAGTTATCTTACTGATCAGCTTCTGTGAATATGATGAATGATCATAATCAACAACACAAAGTTTCACATTCTTAACAGTATAATCAGCTGCAAGCGGCATGACAATCAATTGAATGATCGGCATCAAAAAAATGATTCGCAAAATCGCCGGATCGCGGAAAATCTGCCGAAATTCTTTTTCGAGTAAAATGCGCAGTACTCTCATTCCAGTCGTATTTTAAATTTCCGGATGCTCACCACAAGAAAAAAGATTGTCATTCCCATAAGAATCAACGTCTCCTTCCATACATAACTGAATCCAAGCCCCTTGATCATAACTGTTTTAACGATGTAGTAAAACCACTTCGCGGGTACAATATTCGAGATTGTGCGTAAAGGCAGCGGCATGTTTTCAATCGGAAACATAAATCCGCTCAACATAATAGTTGGTAGAAATAATCCCATCAGTGAAATAAGCATAGCTATTTGCTGCGAATCGGTCACAGAAGAAATTAATAACCCAAGAGCCAGTACCGTTATAGTAAATAATAAACATTCGCTGACAAGCAACACCAGATTACCCTGGATAGGTACATCAAGGATAAAGACACTTAAGAAAAGAATGCTCGCAATGTTCACACTCGACAACAGAAAATATGGAACCATCTTTGCAATGATCACGCGTATCGGTATGATTGGAGAAACCAAAATAATCTCCATAGTGCCGAGCTCTTTTTCGCGAACGATTGAGATAGAGGTCATCATTGCACAGACCAACATTAACACCATAGCCATTACACCCGGCACAAAATTATACGAGCCCTTTAGCTGCGGATTGTACAACATCCGTACTTCAGTGTTGATGGTGTACGGAAATTCCTCCTGCCCCTTCATATTGTTTTGATAGTTGAGGATAATGGCAGTTGCATAGTTGGCCAGTGTATTGGCTACGTTGGGATCTGTTGCATCCGCTATCAATTGAACATCCGCTTTATTTTCATGAAGCAATGAATATTGAAACCTTGGAGGAAAAATTACTGCGAGCTTTATTTTCCCACTCTGGAATGCTGGCTCAAGCTCACTGTTCGAACGAATATTTTCCACAATATCAAAATAACGACTGGCCTGTAGTTCCTGGATGATCTCTGCTGTTACCGGATCTTTAGAGTTATCAAGAATTGCAATGTGAGTGTTCTTTACTTCATTCGTGAGCGCAAAACCGAAGATGAGTATTTGCATCAATGGCATCCCGAAAAGAATGAACATCGTGCGAGGATCACGCAGTAGATGATAAAATTCTTTTTGAACAAAAAATAAAAACTGTCTCATTCGAATCGGCTATTCACCTCTTTGCGCTTTTCTTGCCAGTTGAACAAATACTTCCGCCATACTCGGTGCATTAAACTTTCGCTTCAATTCTATCGGCGTATCAAGTGCATCAATTCTCCCGTCAACCATAATGGACACACGATCGCAATATTCAGCCTCATCCATATAATGTGTCGTTACAAAAACGGTGGTTCCATTTTGCGCCGCTTCATAGATCAACGTCCAGAATTCACGTCTAGTCACCGGATCTACTCCTCCCGTCGGCTCATCCAGGAAAACTATTTTCGGCTGATGTAGCATTGCCACAGAAAAAGAAAGTTTCTGCTTCCACCCCAGGGGCAACGATTTGACGAGCTTGTTTATTTGATCCTGCAAGTGCAGTTGCCCGACCATGAAATCGGTTTTGGTCTTTATTTGCTGATCAGTAAGTCCATAAATACCACCATAAAATCTGATGTTCTCTCGTATTGTCAGATCTTCATACAATGAAAATCTCTGACTCATGTAACCAATATTTTTTTTTATTTTTTCTGCGTCGCGAAAAAGATCAAACCCAGCGACGGTTGCTTCACCGCTTGTTGGAAATGAAAGTCCACAGAGCATTCGCATAGCGGTAGTCTTACCTGCTCCATTGGCACCAAGAAAACCAAAAATCTCTCCCTGCTTTACGTCAAACGTAATCTCATTCACAGCAGTGAACGCTCCAAAACGTTTGGTCAACTTACTTACTGAAATGGCGAGATCTTGTTTCATTGGTGCATGAGTTCCATAAAACAATCTTCTATGGTCGCCGGAATACGCCGCACTTCAATTTCTCTTTGGGAAATATTTCCTATCATTCTCCTCACATCATCCTCACTTACAGGATTACCTTTAAATACAACGTGATGATATTGTCCAAAAGGATAGCATGTCTCCACTTCGTTCAAAGCCCGAAGCTCCAGCATCAATTGATACATAGCTGATGATCGCATGGCCCACAACGGTTTTTTAAAATTTTCCGTGATTCCTTTGGGGGAATTTATTTCCATGATCTTTCCCTGTTGCATAAGGGCAACACGATCACATAGACTTGCCTCATCCATATAAGGAGTAGAGACGATAATTGTAATTCCATGTGTTTGAAGCTGACGCAATAGCTCCCAGAATTCCTTTCGGGAAACCGCATCAACGCCCGTAGTTGGCTCATCCAAAAACAATACACTTGGTCGATGAATAAGAGCACAGCTCAACGCGAGTTTTTGTTTCATTCCACCTGAAAGCGCTCCAGCTCTTCTTTTTTTAAATGGCTCTATCTGCTGATAAATACTTTTGACCAGATCATAATTCTTTTCAAGCGACGTATTGAACAGGGTGGCAAAAAAGGAAAGGTTCTCTTCAACAGTAAGGTCCTGATAAAGCGAAAAACGCCCGGGCATGTAGCCGACTCTGTTTCGAATCTTTTTGTATTGCTTTACTACATCGAAACCATCTACCGATGCTTCACCTTTGTTTGCTATCATTAACGTCGTAAGAATTCTGAAAAGTGTTGTTTTTCCGGCTCCATCAGGGCCAATAAGTCCAAACACCTCTCCTTTGCTAACCTCAAACGAAATATTTTGTAATGCTTTTACTTCTACTTTTCCAGTAGTAAAGCTTTTAGAAACTCCGTTAACTTTAACCGAGACGCTCATTTAACGTAGATTATTTGGGCTATGCACTTATTTATTTAAACATTACATCAGCATACATTCCGATCTTCAGGAAGCCGTCATTTTTTACTTTTATTTTTGCCGCATACACAAGATTAGCGCGCTCATCCTTTGTTTGTATGGTCTTCGGCGTGAATTCTGCCTGATCAGAAATCCATTCCACTACTCCTTCATAGTTTTTTGAACCACCTTTAATATCATCAACTGCTATTTTAATCTTCTGACCGATTCTAACACTGGAGAGCTGGTCTCCCGAGATATAAACTCTGAGTAAAATATTAGACAAATCCGCTATCTTATAAATTGCTTTTCCGGCGGTTACAACTTCATCCTGTTCGGCATACTTCGTTAGTACTGTTCCATCAATTGGGTTAACGATAACAGATTTCTTAATCTGGTCCTCCAATTGTTCTATTTGAGCTTTTATAGGAAGAGTCTCACTTTGAATTGATCCGGTACTAATGCCCAGCGACACCTGAAGCGAATGATATTGTTTCTGATAGAGATCTATCTGCGCATTCAGGTCATCCAATTGTTTTTTCGTTGCGGCATCATCTTTCAATAAATTCTCAACTCTTTTCTTCTCATAGTTAGCCGTTTCAATTTGCTTTTGGATAGTCGAAAGTTGACTCGATGCATCCGGCTTCTTCGCAAGCAACGCACCAATAGAATAAACCAGCTGTTTCTTCTTCAACGAAAGTTGTATTGTGTCAATATAGCCAACAGCCTGACCAGCTTTGAGCTCAAGACCTTCGTCGAGATTCAGCTTCAGAATTTTGCCTGTCGCCTCCGATGATACAACTATTTCCTCTGCTTCAAAGTTTCCTGAAGCATCATAAACATCGCCGCCCGGTCCGCAGGAGGCAAGCCCAACTAAAAAGAGAGCACCAACTGTCAATGGAAAATTCATGTGTTTTGTCTTATCGTATTTCATACATTCAAATGCTTTTAATTACCTGAAGTGGTTTGATAATTGTACTGGGCAAGCATAAGCTGCACCTGGTGGAGTAATAAATTTTGCTTAGCGGTATCTTCTGCATTGAGTTCACGCAGGAAATCACTTGTTGAAATCACTCCATTTTCATGTTGTGATTTCGAAGTATTTGTTATCCGTGTCCGTAATTCAATTATTTGATTGTCAACAGCAATCAGGTCCTGAAGCTTATCAACTTCCTGACTTTGCTGTTTCAACGTAAGATTCGTGTTAAACACAAAAACATCTTTTTGCGAATTGACAAACTGAGTATTTACATCCAGAAGTTGCTTATCTCTCTTTGAATTATAAAATCCGGAGAGCGACCAATTCATTCGGAATCCCCCCAGATAGTACGTACTGAATTGATTATTCAAAACATTCAGTCCTGGTTTACCATAGCCACCCTGAACAAAAAAACCGAGTTTGGGAACATTACGCGTTGTGCCGGATTTGTATTGCGCACCCAATAGATCACTTTGAAACTGATACAACGTTAGCTCGGGACGTTTAATGGAAGCCGTCTTTTCAAATGAAACATCCAGTGGCCTTTCAAGAACCGCAGTCTCTCCGAGATTTTGATTAATGAAATATCCAAGCATGTCCAAATATCCTTTACGTGCTGCCTTCATCTCGATCGCCCTCTGATCCGTTTTTAAAATCTCAGCCTGTAGTATGTCCGCATTTGTTTTGAAAGCCGTTCCATTGCGAATGGAAGATTCTGCTTTTGATAAAGAAGTTTTCAAATCCTCTTTCAGCAATTTTACTTGTGCCAATTGCGCGTCCATCAGCAAAACTCCAAAGTATATCTGGTTGATTCGCTCCCTTATCTTATATAATTCAACCTCTACCTTTTGTTGTTCAACTAACGTATTGGCTGATTGTATCGCTGACTGATTTTTAATTGCACCACCATCGTAAATAGTTTGATTCAGCTCTCCATAAACTTTGTACTGATCTTTTGAAAGAGGTTCAATAGTAGGAATTCCTGGAATTCCATTGAGCGGTACCCTTGTGACATCTGATTGATAGGTAGCCTGTGCATAAATCGCTACCTGTGGCAAGTAACCCGATTGCGCATTGGCAATAGTAAATTCCATACTCTTGATGAGCAGTTCCTTTTGCCTGATCAAAGGATAATTTTTCTTTGCCAGTTCATAGCATTGATCAATCGTAAGCGACTGGGCCAACAGACCTGCACTTAAAATAAGACTCAGAAAAACGATGAGTTGTAATTTTCTCATTATATGTTTTCGGTTTTCAGGATACAAGTTTGAGGAACTTTACGGGAATTACATCCTGCTGTTGCACAGTTATAATTCAGAGTGTCTGTTTTTCTGATTGAGATGTAGAAAGGGAACCATGAATTAAGATAAGCCACGAGGACACAAGGACGCAAAGAAGGCACAATTAAGTTCCCTTGCGTCTTCTTCGTGTCCTCGTGACTTCGTGGTTAAAAAGACTTCTGTGCCTTAGGTTTCAAAAAAAAGGACCAGATTTCTCCGGTCCTTCCTTGGTTATTTAAATCACAACCTAGAATGGATACTCTCCCTTCTCAATCGCATAATTCGCAACTCTTCTTCTTGCCTCCTTCAAATTATAAGGATCAATCTTCGTAAAGCGTTTCAATCCAAGCATCATCAATCTCAGTTCATCACCTTCGGCAAAGGCATAGATCGCTTGCTTACCTGCACTGGCAGCCTTTTCAATCGCACCGTGCAAATAAATGATTGCCATTTCTTTTTCTATCGCACATGCCTTTTCTCCGCGAAGGCCAATCAGCTTTTCAACCCGAAGCAAAACCGACTCCGCGACATAACCTTCAAT
>JANYDR010000644.1 GCA_025363495.1 Cyclobacteriaceae bacterium
TAAAAGATAATGCTTCCCCGGAATTGTCCAGGATCAGAAAAAGACTTCGTGAAGAGGAGCTTAAGATAAGACGCGTAGCAGAACAGATCATGAGACAAGCTCTTGATCAGGGATGGACTCCTGAAGGTTCGCACCCTACAATCCGTGATGGAAGGTTGGTAATACCGATTACGGCAGAACATAAACGTAAAATCAAAGGATACATTATTGATCAATCTTCTACAGGGCAAACGGTTTATTTGGAACCTGGCGAAGTGATGGAGGCTAATAATGATTTACGCGATCTTGAACTAGAAGAAAGAAAAGAGATAGTCCGCATTTTGCAAGAGCTTACCACTCTTGTGAGATTGAATCTTCCTGAACTGGAAAAAGGATATGAATTTCTTGGTTGGCTTGATTTTAATCGTGCAAAGGCAAAATTCTCGCGTGACATTGATGCAGGATTGCCAAAATTCGAATCTTCTCCTGCTATAGATTGGAAGCAGGCAAGACATCCGCTCCTATTTCTGTCATTGAAGGGGAAGAGGCCATTGGTGCCACTGTCTATTGAGCTGTTAAATGAAAATCGTTTCCTTTTGGTCTCTGGTCCGAATGCCGGTGGCAAATCAGTCTGCCTGAAAACAATCGGACTTATTCAGTATATGTTTCAAAGTGGTTTGCTGGTTTCTATGCGCGAAGATTCCGTTATGGGTGTCTTCGAAAAGATGTTCCTTGACATCGGTGATCAGCAGTCAATTGAAAATGATTTGAGTACCTATAGTTCCCATTTGAAGAATATGGATTTCTTCATTCGTCAATCCAACGGCAGTACCCTTGTATTGATGGATGAGTTAGGCTCGGGAACAGATCCTAATTTTGGCGGCGGTATTGCGCAGGCTGTTCTGGAACAATTGGTAAAACATAATGTGTGGGGTCTCGCCACTACCCATTACTATAACCTGAAAGTATTTGCCAGCAATTTTCCAGGTATGCGAAATGCTGCTATGCTCTTTGATACAGAGCATTTGCTGCCACTTTTTCAATTAGAAATAGGGCAACCCGGGAGTTCCTTTGCATTGGAGATCGCGCGAAAGACTGGGTTGTCGGGCGAGACAATTGAAGCTGCCGAACGTATTATCGGAAAGGAATTGACGGGGCTTGAAACATTGATGAAGCAGGTGGCCGATGAAAAGCAACAACTGGCAGAGAAGGATAAGGAAATCCGTCAGCGGGAGGTAAAATTGACATCTACGTTGAAGCACTACGAAGAGCTGGTGGGCAAGCTTGAGTCGCAAAAAAAGGAAATACTTAATAGTGCCAAAGCAGAGGCATCTACACTTCTTCAGGAAACAAATCGCGAAATAGAAAAAACGATCCGTCACATCCGTGAGAACAAAGCTGAAAAACAGGAGACAAGAAAAGTTCGCCAGGGGCTCAAAGACCTTGAGAGAAAAGTTAAACCTGTTTCTTCTACAGTTATAAAATCAAGTGGCCCGCTGTCAATGGGTGACAAAGTGAGGATGATCGGTGGCGAAGTGACAGGCACAGTCCTTTCCATCAAAGAGAAAACTGCTATTGTACAGTTTGGTGAGTTACGCTCAACGGTGAAGACCGACAGGTTAGTTAAAAGTGATCAGGCTATGCCTCCCAAATCAAGTCGGCCATTAACACGAGGAGTGGAGTTACATCAACGACAATCTGATTTTTCGTCTGTACTGGATATTCGGGGTAAGAGGGTGAGGAAGTGCTCTCGTTGCTTACCCGGTTTATGGATGATGCGATTTTATTGAGTCAATCTCAGGTGAAGATACTTCACGGAAAAGGTGAGGGTGTTTTAAGGAAAGTAGTTCGTGAGTATCTTAAAAAGCTAAAAGGAGTAGAAGCATTCAATGATGAGCACGCCGACAGAGGTGGGGATGGAATGACGATTGTAACGTTGAAATAACCCATGGCTTTGGTCATGGGTTATTTATAATTTATAATAGGGTGTTACAATCCGAATACGTACACCCAATTGCCGGCAACCTGATTGACTCTTCCGTCAAAACCAGCGCCTGTGTAGTTAAAGGTAAGTTGAAGCTGAGTGTCGTTTACAGAGTAAGTGATTGGCAATCCATCATCGCGTGTAACCAATGTAGCAAAACTTGTGTGATCAGTTACTGTGCCGAAGGTAAATGTCCCCGATGCAGCCCACGGACTAGTTTTGGTACCTGTAGGCCTTCCGGCAGTTGTATATCCGAATGTTGTATTACCTGCAGTACCAGTGACGGTAAGGGTCATAGAAGTATAGTTATATCCGGCGGGTACAATAGGGGGCGAATTATCCAGGGTCACGGATTTGCATTTCCAGGTTTTGGAAAGCTTTGTTAACTGCTGGTCCTGAGCACTTGGGGTCGGGTCACTCTTCTTGCTGCATCCTGAATAGGTAAAGAGGATACCGATAAGTCCAACGGCAAGTAGAAATTTAAAGCCTTTCATGGGTTAATGATTTTTTAATTGTGTCATATGGAACGGCCTGGTAACCACCATTTCATAGTTTTCGATATTATTTCAAACATACTAAAATAAGGATTCTTTTTAAAAGCCAAACCTGTAATTCGTCAAATTCGACCCTTTTTAATGGGATATATATCGGTTTGGTAACCCTATTTATAGCTCATCAGATTAATCCTCAATGCGTTATCAGGATATTCGTTTTCGAGGTTAGAGCCTATTAAAATCATTGTTTCGTTGGGTAATTGGATAAAATTACGCCAATACCAATCGATTGACGGTTTATCCAGGTTAGTAGTCGGTTCATCAAGAAATATGATTTTAACATCTGAAAAGAATGCCAACCCTAGCTTTAGTCGCTGTTTCATCCCGGAAGAAAAGTGAGAAATCGATTTGTGCCGGGCATGAGTAAGTTCCAAAAGCTCGATAAGCTCTTCAAGACTTTTTCCTTTCCGGGTCTTCTTAAATGAGAAATGAAGTTTCAGGATCTCTTCAAGGGTAAGTTCTTCTATCAGATCCATGTAAGGAGCAGCAATGGCAATCTCCCGGTATACATCCTCAATGGGAATATTTTTTTGATCCTTTGTGTAATTCAGTAGTCCCGTAGAAGCCGGAACCTGACCCCATAACACGTTGAGAAGGGTAGACTTACCTGATCCATTTGGCCCGGTAATAGCGTAGACACCTGGTTGAAAAGAATAGTTGAAATTTCTGAAAATCCATTCACGATTAAACCGTTTGCCCAGGTTTTCAGCAGAGAATGTCATTCAAAAGATGCAGTGCTGGCGGAGAAGCCTTTCATAACTCCACGTTCAGAACTACGAATGAAGTTGATAATATAATCACGCTCCTCGCTCGCCGGAATTTCTTTTTCTACAGAATCAAGGGCCTTTGAATTGTTCATTCCTTTTAGAAATATGAAACGGTATATCTCCTGTATCTCACTTATTTTCTCAGGAGAAAAGCCCCGTCTTCTCAAACCAATGCTGTTGACGCCGGCATAAGTAAGTGGTTCGCGGGCAGCTTTTGTATATGGAGGGACGTCCTTTCTTACCAATGATCCGCCTGAAAGCATCACATGGGCCCCCACTTTTACAAACTGGTGTAAGGCACTGGCTCCGCCAATAATTGCCCAATCTTCAATTGTTACGTGACCTGCCACCTGAACTGCATTGGCAAAAATGCAGTTGTTTCCAATAATACAATCATGGGCTATATGTACATAAGCCATGAGGAGACAATTCTTTCCGATAACGGTCTTGTGTTTGTCGGCAGTTCCGCGACTGATGGTAACGCTTTCACGAATTACGGTATTGTCACCAATAAAAGTCTCAGTTTTTTCGCCTGCGAACTTGAGGTCCTGAGGAATAGAAGATACTGATGCTCCTGGATAAATCTTTACATTTTTTCCAATGCGTGAGCCTTCCCAAATTACGGCGTTGGGTCCTATCCAACTGTCGTCTCCGATAATTACATCTTTCTGGATGGTGGCAAATGGTTCAATAACTACATTGTTGCCAATAACAGCTTCTGGATGTACGTTGGCTAGAGGATGGTAACTCATGAATCTTTTCGAACAATACTGGCGGTCATAGTTCCTTCGCAGGCAAGTGTATTGCCAACGTAACCTCTGCCATACATTTTTGCGATACCGCGTTTGATAGGAGCCAACAAGTCGCATTGGATGACCAGCGTGTCTCCCGGGAGGACCATTTTTCGGAAACGAAATTCATCGATTCCCAGGAAAATAGTCCAATAATTTTCAGGATCAGGAACAGTATTCAACACAAGAATACCACCGATCTGAGCCATTGCTTCGACTTGTAATACTCCTGGCATAACGGGATTACCCGGGAAGTGACCCTGGAAGAAATGTTCATTCATAGTCACGTTCTTCACGCCTGTTACTGTCTCCTTATCAAGATAGATGATCTTATCAATTAGCAGGAACGGGTAGCGATGTGGAAGCGTCTGTAATATTTTGTTGATATCCATCACCGGAGGCAATGACGGATTATAGCGTGGGACTCCTTTTTTATCGGACTCCGCCATTGCCTTCTTTAGCTTTTTTGCAAACGCTACATTGGCGGCATGACCGGGCCGGGCAGCTAATATCTGAGCTTTTAATGGTCTGCCTGCCAACGCCAGATCTCCGATAATATCAAGAAGCTTATGACGGGCAGGTTCATTATTATACCGGAGTTCTACATTATTCAGAATTCCTTCTTTCTTAACTTCTACCGCTGGCTTTCCTAGCATGCGGGCAATATTTTCAAGTTCGTGTGGCTCAACAACGCGATCAACAATTACAATGGCATTGTTAAGATCACCACCTTTTATAAGGTTGTTCTTATAAAGCATCTCCAACTCGTGGAGGAAGCAGAACGTACGGCATGACGCAATTTCTTTTTCAAACTGTTGAATGTTGGTGATGGATGCATGCTGACTTCCCAACACCGGAGAGTTATAATCGATCATTACCGTTACCCGATAATCATCCAGGGGTAACGCAGCAATCTCTACATGTCTGGCACTCTCACGGTAGAAGATACTGTCCTGAACTTCGAAGAAATCTCTTAGCGCATTTTGTTCTTCTTTTCCGGCTTCTTTTAAAACCTGGACAAACTGAATAGAACTTCCGTCCATTATAGGGGCTTCAGGTCCATCAATCTGGATCAAAACATTATCAATTTCCAATCCAACAAGTGCCGCCAGGGTGTGTTCAATGGTGCTAACCCTTGCTCCACTTTGTTCTATTGTTGTTCCTCTTGATACGTCAACGACTCTGTCGCAGTCAGCATCTATAATAGGAGAACCAGCCAGGTCCACACGCTGGAATTTTATTCCATGATTCGGTTTGGCTGGCATGAAGGTGAGGGTCGTCTGAACTCCTGTGTGGAGGCCAACGCCTGAGATCGTCACCGACTTCTTAATGGTCTGTTGCTTGTGATTAAGCATGTTTTAAATTGGTGCGCAAATTTAATGGGCTGGAGGCAGTATGCCAAAAGCTGGGGTAATACGCCTATTGTTGTCCGTTTTGACCGTTATCCACGGTTTCAATGGTTTCGGAGGCTTGGTTTTCGATTTTCTTTTCGAGGTCTCTTAACCTGTGATTTAGCTCTGGAAGCTTTTTAAAGACCGCGTAGGACCTGAAATACTCTTTAATGTCAATGGCTGGATAGCCGATTAAACGCTCTCCTTCTTTGGTAATGGTTTTGGAAATTCCCGCCTGAGCTCCAAGACTGGTATTGTTGGCAAGTTTTAGGTGTCCTGCGATTCCAACTTGTCCAGCAATCACACAGTTTTCACCCACTTTTGAAGATCCTGAAATTCCTGCCTGAGCCGCGATCACGGTATTTTTTCCCACCTCAACATTATGAGCGATTTGAATAAGATTATCCAGCTTCACTCCCTTGCGGATGATCGTGGAGTCACCGAAAAGAGTAGCGCAATCAATGACTGTGTTTGCGCCGATCGCTACATTATCTTCAATAATTACGTTACCAAGTTGTGGAATGGCTTTGTATGTGCCGTCTTCTTGTGGAGCGAAACCAAATCCATCTGAACCTATTACTGTTCCGGAATGAATGACGCAATTATTACCGATTCTGGTGCCAGCGTAAAGTTTTACGTTGGAATGCAGAATTACGTCATTGCCAATGATTACATTATCGCCAACAAAAACGTGTGGATAAATTTTTACGTTGTCACCAATTTTTACGTTGGTGCCAATGTAAGAGAATGCTCCGCGATAAATATTTTTTCCTGTGGTTGTTTTCTCGCCGATAAAACTTGGTTGTTCGATCCCTGTTTTTTGAAAGCTGGTCATCTTATGATATTCTTCCAGCAGGACAGTGAAACTTGAATAGGGATCTTCGACCAACACGAGCGACGATTGTATTTCTTTCTTTGGTTGAAAATCTTTTTGTACTATGACTGCACTGGCATGTGTTGAGTAAATGTATTGCTCGTATTTTGGATTCGCCAGGAAAGAAATCTGTCCTTCTTTAGCATCCTGAATTTTAGCAAGCATGCTGATCTTCTGATTTCCGTCTCCGCGCACTTCCCCACCCAACATTCCAGCAATTTGATTTAAAGTAAATTCCATATTGTTAATGAGTGTTATTCAACTACACTCTTGAGTGTAAATCCATTTTAATAGCGTTAGGGAGCACGTTGCCTACTGTTACTTGCCTATTGCCTACTGACCTACAAAGATAGGTTTTTGGGCCAGCATAGATAGTTTTTTTTCACGATTTTACTCATTGCCTTGATATTGGGAAGGTCAGAGGCTTGAGCGACATCCACCAGTTCTCCCGATTTCATTAAAATCTGGATTGAATTACGTTCCGAGAGGTATGCTTCATTGGAAACAGTTCCGTAAGAGAAGAGGTAGGGGAGGTCACTTTTAATGAGTTGATACTCTTTAGCGATGGCATTTTTTACATTCTCAATTTCAGTTTTTTGAATTGGATTGTTGGATAGTTTTATATAAAATAATTTCCTGTCCAACAGCATAGAACAGAGTTGTGATAATACTTCATCGCTGTGTGACTTCCATTGTTTTATAGCACCCCATACATCGTAATCGTCAAGACTACCAAATGCTTTCAGGATATTTTTCTTTTCAGCAAAGTCTTCCAGAGTATAATGCTGATTCAGAAAAAGAGAAAGCGATTCGCTTGCGGGAAGTGTTTCACCGGAACCCGCGAGATATTGCGCGCGTTTCACGATGTTTACTAATAATCGTTCAGCACTTACGCAGGTTTTATGAAGATAAACCTGCCAATACATAAGTCTTCGTGCGTTCAGGAAATTTTCAATATTATAAATTCCCTTTTCCTCTACTACCAGTTGTCCCTTTGAAACATTCAACATGGCAATGATCCGATCAGTGCCAACAGCCCCTTCTTTTACACCAGTAAAAAAACTATCCCGATTCAAATAATCAAGACGATCAATATCCAGTTGGGAACTCACCAGCTGGTGAAGAAATTTCTTAGAATATGTATTTTGAAAGATCTTCATGGCGAGATTAAGTTCTCCGCCGAACTGTCGGTTGAGTTCTTTCATAAACAGGAAAGAAAGGCTCTCGTGATGGATGTTTCCAACAAGTGTTTCTTCCAGCGAATGTGAGAATGGTCCATGTCCTGTATCATGAAGCAGAATGGCGATCTGTGTTGCCTCCATTTCCTCGTCGGAGAGATCTACACCTTTTGAGCGCAACACGTCAAGTGCCTGACCCATAAGATGTGTGGCCCCCAGGGCATGATGAAAACGGGTATGAATGGCTCCGGGATAGACCAGTTCGGCCAAACCCAGCTGCCTGATGTGGCGCATCCGCTGAATAAAGGGATGTTCGATCAAATCGAAAATCTTTTCGCTTTTGATTGATATAAATCCGTAAACCGGGTCGTGTTTTTTTTTTTT
>JANYDR010000667.1 GCA_025363495.1 Cyclobacteriaceae bacterium
CTTCTTTCATTCGTTTCATTTCGCCCCCAATCAATGAGCTGAGCCTTAGACGAAGAATTAACAATTACTTCAATTTCATCGCCAGTTGTTTTGTATAAATTTATTTGTATTTCCTCGCCCCAGGAGAATAGTGAAAATTCCGTTTCTGCCCTAATTGCACCCCGCTTATTGCTAGAATATCGAACTGGAATATCTAATTCCTGCAATGCCTCTCGACAGGCTGAATACACTTTGGAATAAGGCTTTTTGAAAACTTTTACCACACGATGCTTAATTAGAAGTTAGTATAGTCATAAACACAATTAAATTTGCTCAATGAGTCGGCGGGTTATCCAAGTTGCATGTCGTCCAGTTTCAATATTTGAAATTTCCGTGATTCTAGTTTAGTTTGATCTGATCTACATTGTTTTCGATTGAAATCATTTTGTACCTTTACTTGCACAACGGAAACACAAATAAAAACAACGCACATTAAACATTCTGTGCCCTATTTGTGTCCCGAGTTCTTGAAAAGTTTGTAACAGACTGATCATTAATATTAAAGGCCGGTGGGGCATCGTTATCTCACCCCGACGAGCCCGCCGAGTTCATCTCTGTAAAGAGGACCTGGCGGGCTTTTTATTTCTGCATTTTATAAGAAAGTTTGTGGAGGGCGCGTCGGGGCAGGCCCCGACAAATGCCAAAACAATTTGTACGGTTTACCGGTGAGCTTCGCCATTGACGACTTGCCTACCAATTAACTTTTTTTCAGGCGAGCTACATCGGGTGAAACTCAACCATATTTCCAGTTTCTATTACGGGTTAAGTTCAATAAATTATATAGGCACCCTATGTAAAATTATCAAATCAGGAAGTGAGTTTGAAAATGCTTTTTCGGAAATCAGCTCTAATCAGTGTTGGAAAAATTAGTTTAAAATCTTTCGAAAAGATTATCTTTATTATCTACTCACCTAACAACTAACCCCGTCAATATGGAAGGAATACACATTAACTACGTCGCTATTGTGGTGGCCGTAGTTGTTAATTTTATCGTCGGATTTATCTGGTACACGCCATTATTCGGTAAAGTTTGGGCAAAAGAGAATGGCTTTGATACAAGCATCAAACCTACCGGCGGGCAGATGGCAAAGGGAATGATCTTCATGGTCATCGGTAACTTTTTCATGGCCTATGTTCTGGCAAACAACATCGCAGCATGGAGCTACGTACCGGGAGTAAGTCCATCACCTTTGGCGAACGTCATTAGCGCGTCAATCTTTACCTGGCTTGGATTTTTTGTGCCAACAGATTTGTCAACAGTGGCCTGGGAAAACAAATCCTGGAAGCTATTCGGAATTAATACCAGCTATCACTTCATTACATTATTAGTGGCTTCGGCGATTTTAACTTATATGTAAGTCAATCGTCCTGATTATCAGGATCATAAGAATAGATTGTGACTTATGACCGGATAACAGAGAGCCACAAGAGGCAGGTTATTGCTTATATTTTCCGGGACTTTCTAATAATATATTAACTTGCCCATTCATCTCCCCAGATGCCCGGCAAATTCGAAATCACAAATAACTCATGGCATTTGCCGGGGTTCTTTGCTTGCATTTTGGTTGCCAAAAAAGATAAAGAAAATAATACAAGCGCTCAAACCCGGCCAAAATCCTAACTTTTTGTAAATGAAATATTTCTTTTTGGCGGTGCTGATGGTATTCGCCGCCAGCTTGTCTGCCCAGGATGAAAACTCCCTGAAAAACTTATCGATCGAGCAGTCTCTTAAATTAGCCACTCAGTATAAGAATTCCGGTGATATCAAAGAGGCTACCCGCTACTTGAATGGAGCAGCCATTACCGCATGGGAAAATAAAGATTATCACAACGCAATTGATTATTTCAATCAATCAATTGAACTGAATAAACAAATCAATAATACAAGTGGTATTTCCAAGCTTCATAGTAATCTGGCAATGATCTATGCCGACAAGGCTGAGTATGAAAAATCACTGGAATTTTTTCAAATGTCCCTTGATTACAGGCTGAAGCATGGTGAGAAAACTGAGATAATATCTACTTATATTAATAAGAGTGTCGTATTGAATAATCTCAAGCGATATCCCGAGGCGGCATCAAATCTGGAGGAGGCTTTGCGACTTGCTACGACAATGAATGATGCTGCGCAAATGAAAAGTTGTTACGGCATGCTGGCTGAGACATATGAAAAAGCCGGCAATCAGGAACGCACAATACACTATTTCAATTTGTACAGGACTTTTCACGAGATGATAGAACGGAATAAAGTTTCGGATGCAAAAAAGGAAACACAATCAGCGCAACTTAAGGCCCTTGAACTGGAACTGGAAAAGAAAGAACGTGACATCGCTTTGCTGAATGCCACACGTGAGCTCGCCCTTACGGAAGAAGAATTAAAAAAGCTCGACAAAGAGGTGCGGAACATATTGGAGAGCAGCACTAAGCAAGAGCTCGCCATGGACGTGATGGAACGGGAAATAGAGTTGGATCAATTGCGGATAGCAGAAGCAGAGAATAAAGCTTATGCACAGAAAATATGGCTTGGTATTGTGATCGTCGGATTTATGGCAGTAGTAATGTTTTCGATATTGATATACCGGAACTATAGGTATAAGAAGAAAATAAACCTTCAGCTTCGTGAACAAAATGAAGAGATAAAAACATTGAATGGAAACCTTGAGGGACTCGTGCAAATGCGAACCTCCGAGTTGACAAAGACGCTTACTCATCTTGAGAGACGCAATACGGACCTGGAACAATTCTCTCATATCATTTCTCATAATCTTCGTGGCCCGGTTGCCAGCATTTTGGGACTTGGTAATATGTTGAACAGAAATAACCTGGCTGATCCACTCAATGGTGAAGTATTCGAACACCTTTTAACGGTTACTAAAAATCTCGACGGTGTTGTAAAAGATTTGTCAGTGATCCTGGAGGGCCGCGACGCTTCGATCATATCAATGGATCTGATCGATTTAAAAGACGCCTGTAAAAAAACCTGTTCCCTGCTGGAGGATGAGATTAAGAATAGCAAAGCAGTAGTAGAAACTTCATTGCTCACCGCTCCACCCTTTCAATCCGTGAAGCTATATGTGGAGAGTATTCTTTTTAATCTGTTGTCGAACGCTATCAAATATAAGTCGGCGGCAAGAGTTCCGGTCATAGAAATAAGTTCAACTTTGAAAAATGGAAGTATTCACATGATAGTGAAAGACAATGGAATGGGAATAGACCCTGAT
>JANYDR010000683.1 GCA_025363495.1 Cyclobacteriaceae bacterium
ATCGCGTGACAACATTTTCCACACATTGAAAATTGACGCACCCAGGACTTTCCGAATGCCGATCTCTTTAGTACGCTGACTTGCGGAAAAAGAGGCTAATCCAAAAATACCGAGGCAACTGATGAAAATGGCTAGCGCTGCAAAAACGCTCGCGAGCTTACCAACGCGCTCTTCATTATTAAACAAACGTGCGTAGTCATCATCTAAAAATTTGTACTCAAAAGGAGCACCTGGGTCGTACTTTTTTAAGACTGCTTCAATTTTATCAAGCGCGCTTCGAACGCCAACATCTGTTTTGATTCGTATCGTTAGATAGCCCTCACCAGTATATCTAATAAAATATATGTGCGGCCATTGTTTCGAGAAAGGAGATGACCGTACCTGATCTTTTATCACACCTATGATTTTCCTTTCCTTTCCACCCCCACCTATTATTTTTATTCCAATAGCGCTTTTATCTGAGAAGAGTTTGGCCGCCGTTTCATTTACAATGGCTGCCATTGAATCAGTACTGAACTCGCGCGAAAAATCCCGACCCTCGATAAACTGAAATCCATTCGTCTTGGGGAAATCATGACTGCAACTGTTCATCGCAATCAATGGACGGAAAGCTGGATCTTTACCTTGCCAGGTCAATGAAGCCTCAGCACTTGCTCCACCTGTAATAGGAAAATCTGATTTGGCCATGTTTTCAATTGCTCCCGTAGCCAAAAGATCATTGCGAAGTGAATTGTAATTTGCCTTTGACAAATCCTGGGTACGGACATTAATGTAGAGAATGCCATCACGATCGAAGCCTATTGGTCTGTCCTTTGCGTATTGGATTTGCTGGAACACTACAATGGTACTGATGATAAGTGCAATAGAAATTGTAAACTGAAAGATGACCATCACCTTTCGGGGAACGAGGGCAAGGCGCCCTGCCTTGAAAGTTCCTTTTAAAACCTTGACTGGATTAAAAGAAGACAAATACAATGCAGGGTAACTACCGGCCAGGATACTGGTAATAATAATGAACGCAATAGAAATCTCAAGGAAATAAGAATTGTTCCATGGAATTACCATTTTCTTACCTGCCAATTCGTTAAATAATGGTAAACACAAAACAACGATTGTTACGCTCATCAAAAAAGCAATAATGACAACCAGCAGGGACTCTGTCAAGAACTGGTTTATGAGTTGATTACGTGCGGAACCCATAACCTTACGGATGCCAACTTCTTTCGATCGTTTTTCACTTCGCGCCGTACTGAGGTTCATAAAATTGATGCAGGCCAGCAGCAGTACGAATACTCCGACTGTTCCAAACATCCACACAAATTGAATTTTACCTCCGGTATTCTTTCCTTCTTTAAATTCTGATTTGAGATGCCATTTTTCCATTGGTAATAAAAGTCCCTCCGGTTTAATCGCCTTCATTGCTGCCGAACCCTTTTCAAACAGTATGTTTTTTATTTTTGATTCAGCTTGCGCAAAAGAGGCCTTGTCGTTAAGTAATACAAAGCATTGGAAATCCAGAGTTTCCCAATTATTCATTTGCCTTTTTGCTGATTCACCCATTGTGAAATAATAGTCGAGGGGCAACAACATTTTTATTTCCGCAAACTCCGAGTTGGGTGGAAAGTTTTCGAACACACCCGTTACGATTAAATTATCCCAGTTATCGAATTTGATGATTTTGCCGATCGCGTTGTCCCCAATCAGATCATCCGCCAGAGTTTTCGAAAGCACAACGGAATGAATATCTTTTAATGCGGTCGCTGTACCTTGCAGCATCTGCACTGAAAACATTTCAAAAAATGCAGGCTCTACAAAAACACCTGTCCTTGAGAATTTGATATCTTCATATTTTATAATGTGTTGACCCTGCTCTGACGACAAAACGGCTTCATCGAATTCTGCGTAATTATTTTTCAATTCACCACCCATAGGTTGAGAAACATCACCATGAGTAAAGATTTGGTCATCGAATTTGAGGTGATGATACACCTTCGCTATCCGGCTATAGTTCTTAAAAGATTTGTTAAAACTTAGTTCATCAAAAACCCAAAGGCCAATGAGCATCGCTACCGCCATACCGGTTGCCAACCCACTGATATTGATGATGGAATAGCCTTTGTTGCGGAGAAGACTTCTCCAGCCAAGTTTAACATAGCTTTTATACATACCGTAAGTGTTAAATTTTTTATGTCCTTCTGCTGGCCTGATGATGCCGGGTCTAAACAACATCATCACATCGATTATAAACTTTATATCTGCTTTTCTCTTTCCTGACTTTTCTATTCGTTCACGATACAACTCCATCAGATCTCCCTCGATATGATTCCGCAGTTCAGGATGGCAGAACCATCGGAAGAAGCGGAGGAAGATCTTGGGTGGAGTGTTGTCGTTTTTCAAACTTTTTGGTTTTAAATGATGCCGGTTACCGGTTGCGAGTTACCGGTGACTCGCAACTGGTGACTGGTAACTCTTTCACTCAGACCTCAGCGACTCAACCGGATTGGCCATTCCTGCTTTAATGGATTGATAGCTTACCGTAAACAAAGTAATCATCAATGCGCCGATCGCAGTGACAGTAAAAATCCACCATGAAATTTCCGTGCGATACTCATATTGTTGCAGCCACTGATTTGAGAAATAATAAGACAATGGAACCGCCAACAAAACAGACCCAATAACTAACCACACAAAATCGCGTGACAACATTTTCCACACATTGAAAATTGACGCACCCAGGACTTTCCGAATGCCGATCTCTTTAGTACGCTGACTTGCGGAAAAAGAGGCTAATCCAAAAATACCGAGGCAACTGATGAAAATGGCTAGCGCTGC
>JANYDR010000592.1 GCA_025363495.1 Cyclobacteriaceae bacterium
ATTTTTCCTTTATTGATAATACCAATGTGGGTCACAAGCTTTTCAATCTCCGATAGCAAATGGCTTGAAATAAGAATAGTGATACCTGTCTGATTCAACTCTTTTAATAGTTCTCTAACCTCGATAATACTATTCGGATCAAGGCCGTTGGTAGGTTCATCCAGAATAATCAATGATGGCTCATGAAGCAGCGCTACGGCAATGCCTAACCGCTGCTTCATACCGAGTGAAAACTCACTGGTCTTTTTATTACCGGTGTGAGACAGACCAACCAGTTTCAAAACCTCCGGTATGCGATCAACGGGACATTGATACAGTTTCTTAAGAATCAAAAGATTCTCAGCAGCAGTAAGGTGGCCATACAGCGAAGGACTTTCTATCAGCGAGCCGACCTTCCTAAGTATCTCAATACGATGCTGCTGAAAATTCTTCCCAAAGACTTCTATCCTGCCATGTTGTTTTTTAAGAAGACCCAGTACCAATCTAAGCGTCGTAGTTTTGCCGGCACCATTGGGACCGAGGAAACCGTAGATAGAACCTTCGTTCACCTGCAGATTGACTGCATTGAGGACCGTTTCTTGTTGGGAAAATTTATGAGTTAAGTCGGAGGTTTCTAAGCAATACATCAGCGGTTAATAAAACTTTTAGTCTTACTACTCCAATGACGATGAGGGTGGGAAAAAGTTACAAACAGGATACAGGATGCAGAGCATTTCACTATAGCGTGTCGGGCTTATCCTAGTTCAACAAAACTATTCAATAAGAATGGTAGAGAACACTGCGTGGCGCGTGCCGGATGATAACGCCAACCACAGGCAAAATTCTTTTACGGTGGTGCATCACAGGCCTGTAAGGCCGAAGTCTAATAGCCCAAGGCTTTAGCCTTGGGCATTGATGTCACGTTTTCACAGCGTGCCCAGAGAATTTAAATAGATCTTTTAACTTTCGGCACGCAATTGATGAGCCAAATTTAAGAATGCATTCCAACTCCTTATCATTCCAAATTGACATCGAAAATCACCCCACCATATTTGTATCACTCGATCATCGTCTGCCAGACCATGAAACTACTTTTTGTTTTTGTGTTCCAATATTTTCAATATATAATTCCACTTCATCTCCCGCCTTTAAAAACACGGGTGGTTTTTGACCGGACCCAACACCTGAGGGTGTTCCTGTTGAAATCACATCTCCTGGCAAAAGGGTCATGTGTTCACTTGTGTAGCTAATCAACTTTGCAATTTTAAATATCATATCTTTCGTATTAGCGTCTTGCATGACCTTGCCATTTACTTTAAGCCAAAGATTCAGGGCTTGAGGATCATTGACATTCTGTGGCAAAACCAGGTATGGACCTAGTGGAGCAAAAGTATCAGAACTCTTGCCCTTATCCCATTGCCCACCATCCTTCTGTAACTGCCAGGCTCTTTCGCTGTAATCATTCATAATCGAATACCCTGCAACAAAATTCATTGCTTCTGCTTCGCTTACATAGGATGCTTTTTTACTGATAATGATTGCCAGTTCAACTTCCCAGTCCATCTTTTCAGAACCTTTTGGAATGATTGCATTGTCAAACGGTCCGCACAAAGCGCTCGTTGCTTTCAAAAAAATGACAGGCTCTTTTGGAATTGACGCGGACGAACCACCTCCCTCTTTGATATGCTCGGCATAGTTTAAACCAATCGCCACGATTTTAGAAGGCCGGGCAACACACGAGCCATAACGTTCGGTTGAAGCAACGTTGGGGCACTTTCCCGAATTTAATTGCAGCCATGATTGCAATCTCTTAATTCCATCCTTTGCAAAAAACGCCTCATTATAATCTTCCCCAAAAGCTGAAATATCAAGACGGGTTCCATCCGGATATTCCACAGCAGGTTTTTCATTTTCAAAACTTCCGAATCGGAAAAGTTTTATTAGGGAATGATTTAAGGTCTGGGCTGAGACCGCAACAGTCATTAGCAGGATATAAGCAATTACAAGTAATTTTTTCATATATTATAGAAGTCAGTTTTTTATTCATACAAATAAGGCTCATTGTTATAAGCTAATTGCCTTACATTTTCCAACACTCTCTTCATATACGTTTTCCAGAATGTCCTGGCAAAGAGAAAATTCAGAGGATATAGAAAACCAATATCCGAATGCAAAGTGTAGGTGTATTCTACCAATACTTTATTCATTTCAATCTCCGTTGTCTGCCATTCCCCAACAAATCTTGAAAATCCCAACATCCAGGATTGAAATTCATTTATCTGAATTTTCCAGTATTTGTTTTCATCTCTTTCAAGCACTTTGTCAACCGAAGCAAAACCACCTTTTTGGGTCAACGATTTTGCAGCATAAATTTTTTTACTAAAACCAGGTTTTCCCCAATTTTCATCATTTGTACAATGTGTTACTTTCGGCATAACGCCGTATCCCATATGAATCTTTGATATATCGCAGAGTATGGGCGTTTTAAAAGCTCTGTCTAAAGAGCAATTGTATATAGTCGTCACTTTAACTTTAGTCTGCATGTCTTTTTTTAACCCTTTCTCTCATCGTTTTCTGCCTCCTACTTGAGTTACATGGTTTCCAGGCAACAGGCATCCGGCAACCAACCCCGCTCACCTTCGATACCACCTCCACTTACAAACTCCGACCTTCCACAAGACTCACTCCTTCTTCCCCTCCACAACCATAACTTCTATAGTCTCTTTTGTTTCATTCACATCTGCATGTTGTTTGTTGCCGGGAGGGTCTGCGTCCAGCCAATAGGCCTGCCCCGTTTTCCATTCAACGGTTTTTTTCTCACCAGTGTCTTGCTGGATTGTTAGCGTGCCGCCTTTAAGTACGACTATAGTCCTCCCATGTTCATGCCTGTGCATGGAAAGCGGCGAGTTAGGAACGATGATCGTCTTCCATACTTTTACCCGATCGTTTTCAAACATAGGAACCCGGTGAGTAACAGTCTGGGCGTTTGCGGTTAGTGCAACAGCAGTGCCGACAACGATTCCAAAGGAAAGACAGAAAGTGGAAATTATTTTTTTCATAGTTGATTTTTTCGGGATCGATACAAAGTGTTTAGAGGTCGCGGGGTTTCAGAATTATTTATCGACTAATTTCAGCCACTCTTTTATCACCTTTTGCTTTGGATTTTACATCGTCCATGTCCTTAAAGATTGTAATTCTTCTTCCATCCTTATAGTCTCCTTCAAGTAGGTCCGATGAATCTTTTACTTTCGCTCCACTGGGGAAAACAAGCATTAATCTCCCTTTGAATAAGTTGAAAACTATAATCTCTCTCTTATACTCTTCCGGATCAAACGCTTTCATTTCTCCTGTGTAATAGAAGCTTGGATTATTCCATTTGATCCTTTCGCCAATTTCTTTGTCGGTGCTTAAGATTACTTTTCTTAAGTATTTAACAATCTTACCCAATGACAGGTCTAACTTCCGGATATGAGCGGTTACTTGCTCCTGGTCGGAAAGTGTCTCAGATTTTTTTTGAATAACCTTCATGCTCGCGGCAATTATTATTTTAATCGAATGTTTCTTGTCCCAATTAATGTTCCGCTCTTATCCTTTGCCAGGCGACAACCAGG
>JANYDR010000609.1 GCA_025363495.1 Cyclobacteriaceae bacterium
GGAGCCATAAAAAATATGCAAGGTTTTCCATATAAAACTCCACTTTCTTGCAGATTTTACCAACCCAAAACTCATCTTATTCCCATTAATCTTTATCCGTTCAGCTTTTTAAGGGACGACTAATTAATAGTTGCCACACTAACGGTGCCGATCCAGAAGAAAAGCACCATCGGAGTCATTCCATTTATCAAAAAACCTTTTACCACATAACGATATAGGCGGCGTTCTGTAATAGAGGTAGATGGTGTGACTGGTTTTGCCCGGCTCTTTACCAGCAAGTGATATAACCCGAAGCCAATTAAAATTATACCACCTCCGTAAGCCAGATAAACCCTGAACTTGGAATCAGCCATTACCTGGGCAAATCCAAAGTAACAAACGGCCACGTACAAAATATCACTGATAGAAACACCAAATGCCACGAGCACTCCGCGCCAGAATCCACGCTCAATGCTTGTTTGAATGATAGTAAAAAATACCGGGCCTACAAGAAACGTAAGCACAATACCAAGCTGCAAAGCATGAAAGATTAGTTCTATCACTGCGCTATGAATGACTGCCAATCCTCCAACTGAACACTCTTGAGCACGCGGGGAAATTTATTCTGACCGCCAACCTTGCCCTTGGATTCCATCCATTGGTAGAATGTCTTTACGGGCACCACATCAACATATACATCCCTCAATGCTGCACTGCGCTCTACTGCATAGTCGTCATTAAGTTGTTTCAGAAAAAAGTCAAGTCGCTCTTTCAGAAGCTTTTTATCTACTTTATTGTCAGTCCCAATAAACCAATGATGTGCAAACAATGAACCGTGAGGAATACCTGCTACTGTAAATTCCTTAATATCAATATTCATTTCATTTGACACCAGCTCAATAGCCTTATTCATATTATCAACCGAAAGATGTTCACCGCACATACTGAGGAAGTGTTTGGTGCGACCGGTAATAACAATTTCGCATTCTTCCAAAGAAGTAAATTTAATAACATCGCCAATAAGGTAACGCCACGCACCCGCACAGGTGGACAAAAGAAGTGCGTACTCCTTCCCCTCCTCAACTTCATCAATTAAAAACGTCGTTGCTTCAGGTTTTAACTCGCCATCTGCTTTGAAGTTTTCTTCATTGAAAGGTACAAACTCATAAAAAATACCATTGTTGAGCACGAGTTTCATTGAACGTTGTCTCGGCTCTGACTGGTAGGCAATGAAACCTTCTGAAGCGAGATAGGTCTCAATGTAATTGATAGGATGTGCAAGGAGTTTCTCAAAACCCTTCCGATAAGGGTCGAATGAAACTCCTCCATGAACATAAACATTCAGGTTTGGCCAGATCTCATGAATGTTTCTGACCTTATGATAAGCGATGATTTTTTCTAATAAGATCTGAATCCAGGCGGGCACACCCACGATAATACCGATATCCCAGTCGTAAGCTTTTTTTGTTATCTCCTCCAGCTTGGCTTCCCACTTTCTGGTCTTGGCTATTTTTTTTCCGGGCTTATAGAAATGCTGGAACCAAAAAGGTAAACGCGCAGCTTGAATGCCACTCAAGTCGCCCTCAAAATAGCTGCCCTTCTTATTCAAGTGAGTACTTCCACCAATCATCAATATACCCGATTCAAAGACTTCCGTTGGTAAATCATATTTCGACAAGGAAAGTATCTGACGGATACTGGTCCGCTGAATAGCCTTTGTCATGTCTTTCGTGACGGGAATATACTTGGAAGAAGCGTCCGAGGTACCCGAGCTTAGTGCGAAGTATTTAACACGGCCTGGCCAGCAAATATTTTTTCCGCCTTTTAATGCCAGTTGCCACCAGTCTTTATATATTTTATTGTAATCATGGAGCGGAATCTTTTTAAAGTGCTCATAGTATTGCTTTGGTCCCCGCCTGAACGAACTTAGTATCTGGGGAAAATCATAATACTTCCCAAACTCGGTATTGCTGGCAGTGATCAGCAATTCTTTCAATTCATTCTTCTGCAGGTCAAAAGGCGAAGAATATTCCTGGTCGAGATTTTCACGAAGTTTTATTCCTCTTTTCAACAATGTACCGAGGATAGCCATATTTTTGTCTGCCGTTTAGAGTAAAAGGTTAAAGATAGAATGGGAATCAAAAATAACATAGAGAAATTCCAGGCGGAGCTCAAACCTGTTAAGGTTAGGTTAATTGCCGTTAGTAAAACCCATTCAGTGGATAAAATCAGGGAGGCATATGAATCCGGTCAGCGAATTTTCGGAGAAAATAGAGTACAAGAGTTAACTGACAAGCAACCGCAACTCCCTGCAGACATTGAATGGCACCTCATTGGACATCTCCAGCGCAACAAAGTAAAATACATTGTTCCATTTATTTCCTTAATTCATTCCGTGGATAGTCGGAAATTATTAGAAGAAATTAACACACAAGGCGAGAAAGTTAACCGTGTTATACATTGTCTTCTTCAGGTATATATTGCAAGGGAGGAAACAAAATTTGGGTTTGATATTTCTGAAGTTGAGCAGCTTTTTCAATCAGACATTGCCTCTCTTAAATTCATCGACATTGACGGACTTATGGGAATTGCCACGCTCACTGAAAATAAAGAACAAATACGATCTGAATTCAAATCACTGAAAGATTTATTTGACAGATTAAAGCAACAGCATCTTCCTTCGAATTCTCAAATGAAAGAACTTTCAATGGGCATGAGTGCGGATTATAAAATTGCTATTGAAGAAGGTAGTACGTTTGTAAGGGTGGGGACGGCGATCTTTGGAGGAAGAGAAAATAATTTGAAAATTTGAAAATTTCCTGCCTCGCCGGCAGGCAGGGAAAATGCCATCCTGGTAACGTCTCCAGGTGACAACCACCAATAAATAAACTAAAAAATGAGCCAACGAATAGTACTTATCATTTCCTCTGTTTTTGGATTGCTTGCCGTGGGCCTTGGTGCTTTTGGGGCTCATGCTCTTAAGGGAGTCTTAACTGCCAATGGAAGATTGGAAACTTATGAGCTGGCTACCCGATATCAGTTCTATCACACTTTGGCATTACTAGTGGTTGGATTGTTAATGGAAAAATTTCCCGCGCTAGGTATCAGCGCCCTTTTATTCATGATTGGCATGATCATTTTCAGCGGCAGTCTTTACATATTGTCACTCACCAATCAAACATGGTGGGGCGCAATCACTCCCATCGGTGGGATCTTTCTCCTGTTGGGATGGGCTAGTCTTGGCTGGAGATTCTTCAAAAGTCAAAGTTAAAACGAACCGTTTATAAAATTAGCTTACGGATTTACTGGTTTCTTCTCCAGCACATTGGCAGAAAATGAAATCTGTCCTCCGTCAGGGTTGCTTGCATTTGATATAACCGTTACTACTTTATTTTGCTTTCCGAATTTGCCAAGACTATTAAAGGCTATTGTAATCTCCCCCGACTGACCCGGAGCAATCGGGTCACGGGCCCAGCCTTTTGGTGTAGTGCAACCACAGGTAACCTGTACATTGGTAATGATGAGTGGCTCGTTGCCCGTGTTCTTGTATTTAAAGGTATGTTCGACTTTATCACCCTGTGCCACGTCGCCAAAATCATGAGTTGATTTATCCCAGGTAAGAACGGGCCCTTTGCTTTGTGCATTTACACTAAAAACGGCCGTAGCGAAGAGAATAAAAATTAACTTCTTCATAATCTGTGATTTTGTTCAAATTTACGCATTCTAATAACGCCTTAAAAACCAATCAGTGGATAAAACCGTTCAGGAATTTTACGGAAATCGTGTTAGAACAAGGGTCTGCGGATTATGTTGGGAGGGTGATAACCTATTGTTGGTAAATCATTATGGACTTTACAACCACGACTTCTGGGCGCCGCCTGGAGGCGGCCTGGAATTTGGCAAGTCAGCACAATCGAACCTTGAAAGAGAGTTTCTTGAAGAGACCGGTCTCGTAGTTACTGCCGGTGATTTTCAGTTTGCCTGCGAACTCATCAAGGAGCCTTTTCACGCAATTGAGCTTTTTTTTGCCGTTGCTGTGAAAAGTGGCCTGCTTTTAAGTGGAAAAGACCCGGAAATGAGTGAAAAAGAACAAGTAATTGCAGAAGTGAAGTACCTATCGATCGCTGAAATCAACCAGATGCCCGAAAAGAACAAACACGGCCTTTTCAAACAGGCCAAAACGATAGAAAAAATCACAAGTATGAGGGGATATTTGAAAATTTAGAATGAAATCTCCAGAATGACTCAAAAAACTGAAAATTGAAGTTAAAAATCTCAAAAAACGAACTTATTATTGCAAGCTAAACCTGAACCACAATGAACCTGACGAAAATCCTCACGGTAATTTTATTAGTCGCAAGTCTGGGCCTCGGCTATTATCTCTATAGCGGTGTGCAGAAAGTGATTGATGACCGTGCCATAATTGAATCAACAGAAAATGCCGTTATTGAAAAACTTAAGCTGATCCGCGAAGCCGAATCTGTGTATCAAGAGCAAAACGGCAGATATACCGCCAGCTGGGATACCCTTAGGAGTTTTGTTGAAAATGGCATGGTGCCAATTGTGCAGCGTAGGGAAATTATTGAACAACAAGCCTACGGTGGTGAAAAAGTAACTATAAAAACAGACACTCTTGGCTATGTTTCTGCCAAAGAAAGAATTTTCAAAAAGAACTACACCATGAACGCTACCGATAACGGTGTGTTTCTGGGTTATAAAGTGAAGGTTGGAGACGAAGTTGTTAAAAACATGAAAGCCTTTTCAATCAAAGTGGGCGAACGCGAAAATGAACCTCCTTTTCAGGAAAAAGGTATTGTAGAAAATCTTGCTGACGTAAAAGTTGGTGAAGCCGTAACAAAAGGAAAAGTCCTTATCAGCTATTCGAATTACGTTTTCAATAGAAACACAGATCTGACAAAGCTCGGCGAAGTCCCGGGAACCCCTGGATTGATGTTTGACATCTTCGTGAAAAAAATTGACAGAAACGGTTTGATGGTTGATGTAATTGAAGTTAAAGATCCTAAACCAATTAATCCGGCCCGCAGAGATGGTAATGAATTGAAGACACGGAAGCCTTTACATTTTGGCTCACGTACAGATGTTGCTACAGCAGGAAATTGGGAATAAACAATTATTTTGTCATCAATTGCTACGCGTCATAAGCTGATCAAAAAGATCAAAGATGAGAAGTTCGATGAAGAGAAACTTCAGCGTTACACTCTGCTGACTCAAATTGGCGCAAAAGATTTTCAGGCGGCTGTCATCGATAGTGATGACAACCGCCTGATTTTTTTTGAGGACTATGTTTTCAATGAAGTTAACTCTCAGGGAGAACTTCAGGAAGCACTAGAATCACTCTTCGACTCACATGAGTACTTGTTAGCTGGATTCTGGAAAGAGGTCAAAATCTCCATAAAGAATAACAAATTCATCCAGGTACCCTCTTCTCTCTTTATAGAATCAGCCTCGGATGAGTACCTCCGGTTTAATGCCGTCCTCGACCAGGAAAAAG
>JANYDR010000613.1 GCA_025363495.1 Cyclobacteriaceae bacterium
ATGAGTTATATCTCAAAGGGCTAAGCCTTAATACGGATCAGAGAAAGCAAAAAGCTTACTTCTTCGAACTTGGGGAAAATTATCTTCTTCAGGGAGAATATGAGAAAGCATCGCAGTTCCTGGACCGTTATCTTGAATCGGAGATTCTGAACAAAGCAAAAATAGAACAGGCTTCCCTATGGAAGCGGAATGCTCAATACGCTCTTCGTAATATTAAAATTGCTTCTCAGTTTAAACCACACGAATTGAGCGATACGGTCAATGCCTTTGATATGCAATACTTTCCGGTTTTAACGGCGGACGAAAGTGAACTAATTTTTACAAGACGGGTCGGGGGCGGTCAGGATGATGATGAGGATCTGGTTGTCAGTAAGAAAAATGAGAAAGGAAGATGGATGAAGCCAGTATCGGTATCCGCTGCAATCAACTCGAGATATAATGAAGGGACATGTTCTATCTCCGCTGATGGACGTCAATTGATTTTTACTTCATGTGTAGGGCGAAGAGGTTTCGGGAGCTGTGATCTTTTTGAAAGCCGAAAGATCGGTGGCGAGTGGACGCGGCCAATCAACCTCGGTCCTGAAATAAACTCCCCGGCTTGGGAATCGCAGCCCTCACTGTCAGCGGATGGGAGAATGCTTTTTTTTGTTTCCGATAGAAGAGGTGGTATAGGCAACAAGGATATTTATGTTTCATACAAGCTGGATGAAAACAAATGGTCCAGAGCAGAGAACCTGGGCAATCAGGTGAACACTCCTTACGAAGAGATATCTCCATTCATTCATGTGAACGGACGTACTTTATTTTTTGCTTCCAACGGCAAGCCAGGTTTTGGAGGTTATGATATTTATCGCAGTGAGCGCGAGAATTTACAATGGACTGAGCCTGTCAATTTTGGTTATCCTGTTAATACAAATGAAGACCAGTTTTCACTCTTCATTACCGCCGACGGACAACATGGATTTTATTCCCACGAGGATAATGAAAAAGCAAACTCCTCAAAGATTTTTGAGATCACTGTTCCTGAAGAACTTCAATTGAAATACAAAAGCAATTACGTAAAAGGAATTGTTCGTGATAAAAAAACAAAACAACCTTTAAAAGCGCGTCTTGAATTACTGAACATTAATAAAAATGAGCTGATCTCCTACGTACAGTCTGATTCTGTTACCGGTGAATACTTAATGGTGCTGACTCAGGGAGCCGAATATGGTTTGTATGTAAGTCGACCGGGATATCTTTTTGAAAGTCTGAACTTCAATTATGAAGCGGAGGGTAATCTTGTTCCGGTAGCCCTTGATGTTTTTCTTGAACCGGTAGAAACCGGGGCTTCTGCAATTCTAAACAATATCTTTTTTGATTTGAATAAATTCGAATTGAAAGACAAATCCATCTCTGAATTGGACAAAGTGATCCGTTTCCTGAATGAAAACCCAACAATACAAATCGAAATAAGCGGGCATACAGACAATGTCGGAACTCCCGCGTACAACCTGCAACTCTCCCAGAAGCGTGCGCAATCGGTTTCCGCTTATCTTAGTGCACACGGTATTTTACCTAACAGATTGCTCCAAAAGGGCTATGGAGCGACCAAGCCACTGAGGCCAAACGACACTGAAGAAAACCGCCAGGTAAACCGCCGTATTGAGTTCCGCATCGTACACTGAAAGGGAATGTTTCAGGCAAACGACAGATTACCGATTACTGTATACCGATTACCGATTTCCCGCCACCCAAATTTGGGTATTCATCTCGTGAACCAAGCATTTCGTTGCAATAATTTGTTACTTTTAAAATTAATTAACTGAAATAAGTTACTTGCATCAGGACGGACTCAAAAGCATGAAGTTTAGATTTTACGTTTTGTTATTTTTTCTGCTGGCGAGTATTACGCACGTTCTGGCACAGTCTACAGTCTCGGGAAAAGTCACCTCGGATGAAGACAAGGAAGGTATGCCCGGTATCAATATTGTAGTGAAAGGCACCACCACCGGTACGGTTACTGACGCGTCAGGCTCCTATAGACTTACAGTTCCCAGCGGACAAGCCGTACTTATTTTTTCTTTTGTAGGTTTTCAAACACAAGAAGTTGCTGTCGGTCAACGATCGGTGGTAGACATACTGATGAAGCCAGACCCTAAGCAATTGGAAGAAGTTGTTGTGACTGGTTACGGTATAGAAAACAGACGCTCCCTCCCTGGTTCGGTCGCGGTAGTAAAGGCTGATAAAATTCAGAATTCCCCAATTGCTTCTTTTGATCAGGTGCTGCAGGGAAGGGTTCCCGGAATGTTAGTTACAGGTGGGTCCGGTCAGCCCGGTACGTCTGCGAATGTGATTATACGTGGCATTAAATCGTTGAGCGGATCAAACGGTCCTCTTTATGTTCTGGATGGAGTACCTATCGCCAGCGGAGTTTTCAATACCCTTAATCCGAATGATTTTGAAAGCATTACTGTTTTGAAAGATGCGACCGCAGCAGCATTGTATGGATCACGTGGAGCAAATGGAGTTGTAGTAATCACCAGTAAAAGAGGAAAATCCGGCGAGACTCAAGTCAATTATAATTTTCAATATGGAATTTCATATGCACCTCAAAATCGCCTGCAGGTAATGAACTCGCCGCAAAAGATTGACTTTGAATTGCTGACAGGCGGAAGTGCCCTGGCAAGTCTTTCCGGAGAAGCGCTTGCAAGATTGAGACAAGTCAATACTAACTGGCAAGATGTTTTATTCAGAACAGCTGCTACGGCTCAGCATGATCTAAGTATACAAGGCGGTAATGATAAAACTACTTTTTTCATTTCAGGGAACTATTTGGATCAACAAGGCACCGTAAAAAATACAGGATTGCAACGTTACACGGCAAAATTCAATTTGCAGCATGAAGCAAATCACTTTCGTGTAGGATTTAATTCATCGCTTGGATATTCTAAGAATCAAACTACGCTGGAGGGTAATGCCTATATTGGCTCACCACTGAATGCGGTACGATGGACCAATCCTTATGAGACACCATATGATGCTAACGGTGACTATACTAAAATCCGTTCAGGCCAGCCCAATGCTCTTCAGGAATTATTGGAAAATCATCAGCGTTTTTATGATGTGAAAGGAATTCTAAACGCAAATGTCGAATACTTTGTGCCAGCAATTGAAGGCCTCAGTGTTAAAACTTCATGGGGAACTGACTATACTCAACGTGAAACAGATACATATTTTGACAAAAGTACGTATACAGGTCAACAGACTCCCGGTCAAAGTGGAAGTCAGACGCGTGGAAGTGCGTATAATGTAAATTTTGTTGGAACTACTTCTATTAATTACAGGACGTCATTTGGCACAGACCACGAGTTGTCCGGCTCCGTGTACCATGAACTTGTTTATAATCAGAGTAAGGGATTTAATTTTACTGGATATGGTATTGCAGGAAATCTTAAGAATGACGGGGGCATTACAGTAAGTCCTACTTATTTACCTGCATTGAGTGGGTCGAATACGGAATCAGCATTGCAATCCTACTTCGCGGAAGCAAGCTATGGATACAAGAAAAAATATTTTGCCAAAGCGGGTTTTAGAAACGACGTATCCTCACGATTTGGCCTTGATAAACGCAGCGCCAACTTCTATAGCCTTGGCTTGAACTGGAGATTAAGCGATGAGACATTTTTTAAGAACTTCACATCAAAAGTTGACTTCCTGAAAGTCTATGCCAACTTTGGAACGTCAGGCAATCAAAGTGGTATAGGGGATTTTGGTTCCCTTTCATTATTCAGCCTCGGCGCAAGCTATGATGGCAATGCAGGGATTGTTCAATCGCAACCAAGTAATCCCAATCTCGGATGGGAGACGGTGCAGTCATTTAATGCTGGTCTTGAATACTCAATTCTAAAAAATCGCATTTCCGGTACCGCGGAGTTTTATGTCAACTCTACACTTGATATGCTGTTGCCCACACAGCTTTCCAGGACAAGTGGATTCTCATCCATAACTCAGAATGTTGGCCAGATGCGGAATCGTGGTATTGAGTTGGACATTACTGTGCAGGTGCTCAAGATCCAAAGTTTTGACTGGAGCGTAAATGGTAATTTCACTTATAATAAGAATCAAATAGTGAAGCTGGTAGACGGTGATGAAATCATAAATGGATTGACTATTACAAAAGTAGGTTACCCTGCCGCTACGAATTATGTAGTTCCATACGCGGGCGTAAATCCTGCTAATGGAGATGCCCTTTATGTAAAGAAAGACGGATCCCTGACCAATCAATTTTCTTCGGATGATCTGGTACCAATGGGAACCCGTTATGCACCACGTTTTGGAGGATTTACGAACTCATTCGCTTACAAAGGTGTAAACCTCTCAATTTTCTTCTCCTGGGTGCAGGGAAATAAAGTTTACAACAACGACCGTACGAATGTTGAGAATCCAACGTACTATGTTGATAACCTTGCAGTGTCTTTACTAAGAGCTTGGAAGCAACCGGGTGATATAACAGATGTTCCGCGTATTCAAACCGTTAATGGTCTGACCACAAACCCTTTTCAGGCACAAACATCGCGTTATATTGAAGACGGATCGTTTCTGAGACTTAGAAATGTTATGCTGTCTTACAATCTTCCAGCGAAATGGATGACAAGGGCTAAATTGAGAAATGTTCGAATTTATGTTCAGGGTCAGAACCTCTGGACATTATTCAAGTTCCAGGGTTGGGATCCGGAGCTGGCAAGCGGAACGTTAACAGGAGCGCAGTATCCCGCATTGCGAACGATTATGGGTGGAATAAATATTGGTCTATAGCTTCATGAAGGCAAGTAAATA
>JANYDR010000615.1 GCA_025363495.1 Cyclobacteriaceae bacterium
TGCTCCTCCAGGTTGCAGAACTGTTCGTTAACCAATGCCTTAATAGTTTCGATCACTAATGTTTGAATGGCCAGATCGGCAGGAGGACATTCCTGAATATCCATGATCCGTATTTCAATTGACCCACGATCAAAACGTGGGATAGCTCCCCGGGAATTCACCCAGATGGGATTCATGATATTCTGTGGATCAAAAGGGGCAATATCATTTTTGATCTTTTCGTAGACGGTATTGATATATTGACGCTTGGAAAAAACAGCCTCCGGTATCACTTTTCCCGTAATAGAAGGAATTTTTGATTGGTTATTTTTATAGTAATTCATTCGAGTGTCCACCATTCCTGTCACTTTTCCATCAAGGATCGGAGAACTGGCACACAAAGCAGGGAGAATTGGTAACACCAATCGTATCGCAGCATGAAGCTTTGCGAATTCTTCGTCGTCATAAAAAGGTAAATTCAGATGAGTACTTTGAAGATTGCTCCAGCCATGACCTTTACAATCAAAAATCTTATTGTAGATATCATATACCTCATTGCTGTCGTGAGGCCAGAGCTTTGTTTCTTTGAGGGGATTCATCCACGGATGTGCGGCTGTTGGCATTAACATCGCACCCCAATGTTCAAGAACAGCATTGATTTTTGTCACGTTATCTGAAAAAGAACCCGACAACGTGTTGAAATTGCTTTCAGGCCTGGTGGATTTAAGTTCAATAACATGCAGCACCAATTCATTTGACCAGGTCACTACATCATTCTCAAAGTCGCTGCCGATATGGCCAAGCTCATGCTTTAGCAACTCATCTGCAATGGGCCGGATGTCAAGTGTTTTCTGGTCAACAATCATATACTCAAGCTCAACGCCATAGGCCTGGAATATGTGTAAGCGTGAAGGGTGACTCATTTGGTAGATTTTATCTTATTAAGAATGACCTCCATGATTGTATCATACAATTTGTCTTTCAGAATCTTGTCTTCGGTGCCCGCGTCGATATTAGGATTGTCATTCACTTCAATAATAATAAATTTTCCATCCACTTCTTTCATATCCACACCATATAAACCTTTGCCTATCAGCGCAGTTGCTTTCAGAGCGGCTTTTAATAGCCCTGCCGGTGCCTGATCAACAGCGATGCTTTCCACTTCGCCGTCGCGGGATTCCTTCTTTGCATTCCAGTTTACGATCTGCCAGTGATGTGTGGCCATAAAATATTTGCACACGTACAAAACCTGCCCATCAATAATTCCAACTCGCCAATCGAACGGAGTTGGCAGAAATTCCTGGGCGATGATAAGGTCCGATTTTTCGAACATGCTTTCACGAACGGCTTTGAACTCTTCCAGGTTGGTGACTTTTACAACACCTTTTGAAAATGCTCCATCTGGTTGTTTGAGAATAAATGGAAAATTCATCTTTTCCGGAAGAGCATTGCAGTTCTCCTCCATGATCACGTACGACTTTGGAGTGAGAATTTTATTTGCACTCAGTAATTCATGAAGATAAACTTTATTCGTGCATTTCAGAATAGATTCAGGGTCGTCAATGACCGCCAGTCCAAGGGATTCAGCTTTCTTGGCAAACCGAAATGTGTGATGATTGACATTGGTGGTTTCGCGAATGAAGAGTGCATCATATTGAATTAACTTATCAATGTCATTCTTTGTAATGAATTCCGTATTGAACCCAGCTTCGAGTGATGCTTTATAGAATCTTTTTAATGCGCGATCGTCGGAAGGAGGATTGGGGTCTTCCGGGTTTACCAGTATTGCCAGGTCATATTTCTTTTTATCAGGACGATAGTCGCGCTTGCGTAAGAGATATTTTTCCAACGCACTTTCTAATATTGGCTGATCATTCTCAGGCATTTCGTTTAAGCTTACCGGACGAATGCCTTGCAATACCCACTTTGTTTTCTTGGAGAAGCTGGCCCTCACCAACGGCGCCTGTACCAATTGAAAAAGTTGTAGGGCAAGTCTGTTGAGATGTTCGGCCTTGGCGGATCCGAAGTAAATATTAAACTCTACACGGTCATAAGGTTCATGTTTAAATGTAGTTTGAATAAGGGCGTCAAAATCCTGTGAGTCGTCACGAAGAATGGATGGAAAACGTAAATCCTGAATGGTGGAAACTTCAGGCAATACTTTATGTCCCCGTGCTTCTGCCAAAAGAGAAACATAATATCCTTCACTTTGATACTGATATGATTTGCAGAGATTGAGGATCTTCAGATTTTTTAATGACTGATATTGCTCATCAGCTATGTAACGCGCAGGCGTGATGACTTCAACATCTTCGATTTGAAAATTCCAGATCTTGGGTTTCTCAACAATAATTAATTTAGGCATCGGAATAGACTCTGTAATGGGATTAAATTAAGTAAGGCATCAGGCATTGGGTATTAGGCATTAGGCATTAGAGGGTTCATCGACGGTTGCAATTTTTTATTATGAAGGTTTAAGAATTTTAATTTTTTACAAGCGACCTAATGCCTTTACTGTTCAATTATGAGAAGATTTGCGTCATAGGTCACAATCCCCAACAAAATACTATTAATGAGTCTCCTGAAAGACACGCTGTAATATTGACTTTTCAATGGGTTAGGATTCATGGGATCAGCAAGATAAACGTGTTCAGAGTCGACATCGTATCCGTTGATAATGGCAAAGTGTCCGGCTGGCTCACCTTTAATGCTGTCGAATGTATCCGTTGCAGATATTTCCCGCTCGGTTCCATATAAATAAGTAGCACTTAATCCCGTAAGAATGGGTATCGATTTTTTTAAATATCCCTTTATTAGGTTATCATTCAATTCTTCATAAAGAATTTTCCCCCCAGATTCCAGGAATTTGATGTACGAACGACTGGCCACCTGAAGTCTTCTTCTGTTTGATTTATACCTCATTTGACGCCTTAGATTTAAAATCATCTTACTGGCTGATAGCGAAAACCAGGTTGGGTCAAATACATGGAGATTATACGTGTAGATGGTCGCTTTGTAACCACGCTTCAAAGCATGATTTCCCATCATCACTGCCAGCGTTCCGCCTGTTTTCAATGACTTGACTTCTTTGATAACCTGTTTCAGGCTGATATCGTCGCCGTAGTATTGATATAACGCGTGAAGACATGTTGGCCCACAGGTAACTTCATCGGGTTGGGCCTTGATATCGAAATTCAGAAAAAGAGCCTGGCGTTGCATGGCTCAAAGATAATAGTAATATCATCCTCCATAAATTTGGCTTTTTAATGAAAAGACTAATATTGCATGCTGACGTATCAACTATGAAAAAGAACCTAATCGTGCTCGGGTTACTATGCTTCACACTGGCAGACGTTTTTGGCTGGGGAGCCACCGGCCACCGCGCTACCGGTCAAATCGCTGAACAGTATTTAAATGCTAAAGCGAAAAAGAAGATTGCAATGATTCTGGAGGGCGAGTCCATTGCCATGACGGGTCCTTGGATGGATGAGATTCGTTCTGATTCTACCTATAAATATGCGACGGACTGGCATTGGTCTACCATACCTGATGGAAAGAAATATGAAGATGTAGAGGGAACCGAACTTGATGGCAAATTGATCATGATGATGGAAAAGATTATTGTTGAATTGAAGTCGGGAAAACTATCTTCCAAACAGGAGAAAGACTATTTGAGAATGCTGATACACATGGTCGGTGATATTCATCAACCCCTTCATGTTGGTAAGCCGGGTGATAAAGGAGGCAATGATGTAAAAGTTAAGTGGTTCCGCAATGATACAAACCTGCATACTGTATGGGATAGTGAAATGATTAATGACACTCGTTTAAGTTATACAGAGCTTGCCAATGGAATTGTAAAACCTGATAATCTGGTTGTAGCTAAATGGCAGAAAGC
>JANYDR010000630.1 GCA_025363495.1 Cyclobacteriaceae bacterium
CTTTTTCCGTCTGCTCATAATTCAATAAATCCGCAGTCACCACTTCATCAGTACTGTTTATTTTCTTTGGATTTCGACTCACTTGCCGGATCTGTGATGTATAGTCAGTCAGGTGTTTGGAAAGTTCCTGTGCAATGATTCCGTTAGCTCCGAGGATAGTTTGCATGTATGTTGATTTGAATCGTTAGACGATGAAAACGTAAAGTTAGTCTACGATTCATTCATTTTATTGCGATCTTCGCGCGCAGTTTTTTATGACTCCTATTTCAACTCCTGATCTTCGTCTTCAAACCTCAACAAGCCAGATACTCGGCCTTGCAATGCCTATTTCACTTGCGTTGCTGGTTCCTCAGATTAATTTCATCACAAATAATATTTTCCTCAGCGGGCTCGGAGAACAAGAGCTGGCAAGTGCTGGAATTACTGGCGTGTACTATCTCATTTTCGCCGTCATTGGCAACGGACTCAATAGCGGGTTGCAGGCTCTTATCGCGCGCAGGGCAGGTCAAAATCAACCAAAAGAAATTGGAAGTCTTTTCTTTCATGGTGTATGGATTGCATTAGTGATAGCACTTATGGGTATCGTCATTACATTCATTTTTGCTCCAATGATTCTTCGGTCTACTATCCACAATCCTGAAGTAGCCGAAAAAGTGATTCACTTTATTCTAATCAGGATCTGGGGTCTTCCATTCCTGTATTTGTATATAATGCGAAATGCGCTGTTGGTTGGCACCAATCAAACGCGCTTTCTCGTGTGGGGAACAATGGCAGAAGCATTTACCAATATTATTCTTGACTACAGTTTTATTTATGGTCACTTCGGCATGCCGGCATTGGGTTTTGATGGCGCAGCTTATGCGTCGATAATAGCAGAAGCGACGGGATTATTAGTGATCTATTGGGTAATTCATTTCAAAAAAATTCATCAGCAGTTTGCGTTTTTTGAGCAAACGAAACTTCAGTTCTCAACATTCAAGCTCATCCTCGTACAATCATCACCATTGATTGCACAGTTTGCCATCAGCATTATTACCTGGGAATACTTTTACATTCTCGTTGAGCATCACGGGGCAAGAGCGCTGGCAATTTCCAATACGATGCGAAATGTTTTTGGCATCGCGGGAATCTTCGCCTGGTCGTTTGCTGCCACCACCAATACAATGGTCAGTAATATTATCGGTCAGGGACGACAGGAGGAGGTTTTACCATTGGTACGCCGCATTGTAAAAATCAGTTTTTCATGCTCGTTAGTTATTGTAATTATTCTCAATCTGATACCACATGCATTTCTTTCTTTCTTTGGAGAGGGAGATTTTATTACAGAAGCTACTCCAGTATTAAGGGTTGTTTCCACTGCGTTATTAGTTCAAGCCATTGGAGTTGTATGGCTCAATGCAGTTACTGGCACTGGTAATACGGGCGTAAATCTTTTAATAGAGTTTATTACAATTGTTCTTTACTCCGTTTATGTCTATGTCATCCTTGAATACATGAACCTCTCTATTACCTGGGGCTGGATCAGTGAGTGGGTTTATTGGTTGAGTATGTTTAGCATGGCATTCTTTTATATACGTTCAGGAAGGTGGAAAGGGAAGGTTGTCTAAAGTTATAAGGTTCTAAGTTCTGGGTTCTAGGTTCTGAGTTTCGCTAATGTGCACAGTCCTCAAAACCGGTTCTTTGCCAGGATAAAACATCCCCAAGGTTTAGAATCCCCCGTATAAACGAACTCATAATTCACAACTTATAATTACTTCCTGATTCCCTTCACCAGCACTCCACTCGCAAACGAGCACACTTCACCTTTTTCATTTACAACATTTACGTTGCCAAAAATGCGGTTATTAACCACCTGAGTGATCTCCGCTTCAAAGCGAACGGAAGTTGCATTTAATGGTTTTACAAAATGAATTGAGAGATGTTGAGTGGCGGTGTAGCCTTCCGGGTAAAATGGCAATCCTAGCAAACCAATTGATAAGTCAACAAGCATTGAGATAATTCCACCATTCACTGCTTCTCCGCCAATTCCTCCACGATGCATGTCTTCTACTTTGCTGATGATCACAACAGGTCTTTTTGGATTTGAAAGATCAACTGAAGCCCCAACCAATTTGAGTTGGAGGGATTGATTAAAAAAATTCTCGACCTCTCTTGTATTTCCTTCTTTCAGGTATTTAAGAAGCATTTGCGTTTTTGAAAGGTCCATGACTACCTGTTTAAGAGAAAATAATCATACACAGCGCGCGACACTTCAGCAATAGCTCTTTCACGTTCAGGAACTTCTTTCTCAGATGATTTTACAAATACAGAAATTACAACGTGCCCACCATCATTCGGTAATGTAATAATGCCCACATCATTGGTTGTCATCCCGATTGTACCAGTTTTATGCATCACTTCCGTTGCGGGAGGTAACACACCCTTGATTCTTGTCAGCCCTGTCTCACACCTCCTCATGATATCCAGCAATAATGCTTTGCTTTCAGATTTTAAAATTGGTTGTGTGTAGAGTTTTAACAAAAGTTCGGACATCGCTGCCGGAGTTGAAGTATCCTTTAAATCTTCATCAAATTTTTTAGAACTTACTTTAGTCTGTTCAGGTAAAAGTTTTTTCGAAAGACTGTCGAAGCGCGGATTTGACCATGTAACAGATGAGCCCATTGGCACCCCAAGCCAATCAGCTATCAATAAAGAAGTTGGGCGATCAACACGCAAACCCTGGATCCCTAATCGCTTCATACACGAATTAACTGCGGAAGCCCCGCCTGCAAGCCGAAGACATACATCGGTAGCACTGTTGTCACTTATTAATAACATGAGTTCAAGTAGGCTTCTGATAGAAAGAGCTAATGGCGGCTTTGTATTTCCTGGCCAATTAAATCGCTCGCTCATCAATCCACTTCCTGGATGCAGATCACTTATTTCAATCGGAATCAATTGATCAAGCGTAAGCTTTCCACTATCCACTTTTGTGAGAAGTTCAATAGCAATAGGAACTTTATAGGAACTGGCCATTGGAAAATGGCCCTGATCATTTTGGGTAATTCTCTTACCACTCTCTACATGAATTGCAGAAAGTCCAACCACCCCACCGGACAATGCAGAAAGGCGTGTAATTTCCTGAATGACTCGGTCTTTTGGCAGATCAACCGGTACTTCTTTAATTGTTTTTGATTTTTGAGCCAATGCCATACCAGCATTCATCATTAACAACACTAAAGCAAAAATTTTAATAAGTTTTTTCATGGGAAGGTCAAAATATTTTGGTGGTTCACTCGTATACAGTAAGGTTGCCTATTAACAGAAAGTTAACTTTTTTTCTTTGTTATAAAGATGGAGAGATGGTTTTTCAGAAATGCGCAAAACCTTTCTAAGG
>JANYDR010000660.1 GCA_025363495.1 Cyclobacteriaceae bacterium
ATTAAGCCGAAAGTAATCGCTTTGTGAAGGTGACGATAATAGAGATGTCGGATCGATCTGCTCCCCTTTATTATTAAACAATGAATAACCGATCTGATTTGTGTCTTCATTTAGTAGAGAAAGTAGCCAATGACGAAGTGAACCATTGAAATATTTTTTACGATTCTTCTCGCGATCAATGCCTTTTATAAATGAACTGGAGGGTAGAGATTCATATTTTACAGGTGCATCAGCTAATTGATCTGCCGGAACAACCATAATAAAGAACTTCTTCAGATAACCAATCAGGTTGTTCTTAATAATTAATGGTGACTTACAATTAAATGTCATTTGGCTTTCATTTTCAATGGTGCCTATGTCTCCAAGGTTGAGAATCATGGGTGATAGACTATCAATCTTTGGGCTAATGAATTCGTTTTGCAGCCATGCAATTTCCTGGTCAGTAAGAGGAATGATTTTTTTATTTCTGACGGGAGTAAGCAGAAGCGACAAGTTAAATAGACCTCCGGGAATGTTTATGAAAGAC
This sequence comes from Cyclobacteriaceae bacterium, assembly GCA_025363495.1. Taxonomy (GTDB): domain Bacteria; phylum Bacteroidota; class Bacteroidia; order Cytophagales; family Cyclobacteriaceae; genus ELB16-189. Next base: position 527 of record JANYDR010000660.1, read on the forward strand.
CGTTGAATGGAATATCCTTCCTTGTAGACCACAATTTCCGCTTGCCCAGCCGGTAAATTGTTTAGTTTAAATTCTCCACCTTCATCACTTTCGGTTCCAGTGGTTGTTTTATTGATAAATATTTCAGTCCCTGCAATTGGCTTTCCTGTCTTGTCACTTAAGATTATGCCTGTTAGCTGCCCCATTGGTGATACAAGACTAGTCTGTCGGTTACTCAAGGTTAGCTTATGCTTGTCAGGGCCTTTTATAAGGTTGCCACTTTGTTCAGGTTCATAATTAATAGGTAAGAAATCAGCCATACGTAGTGAACTCATGTATCCTGAAGTGACCATATTTTCGGGGTTCAGCACAGTGCCTCCCGAATTGACCTTTATTGAACCGTTTCTTAACTCCAGCCATGAAACAGGAATAATGACGTCGTCATAGATTCGGCTTGGAGAAATACTTTTGGTATAATGAACTTCAAGTCTTTTTTTTAAAATAATCGTTGATCCGTGAGTTGAAGCGTCAGGAACGATATCAATAAGGGTGGTGTCTAGCTTCTCAATGGTATGATCAAGTTCTTTAGCGAACACAGAGGACCTTGGGCTATTTTCAAAGCCAGTTTTGTCGCTATAAAGCAGAAAGCCCTCTTCGCGGATCGTATGGCTTAAGATAGCGTTTAACAGATGTCGTTGTGATCCATAATAGGCAGCCCGTCTGTTTTGGAGCCATTTTGCGGCAACAATGGTATTGGCTGGTTTCATTTCTTCGAACCTTATGTTACCCAGGAATGAAAAACTATCATCGCTTTTCGTAAACTTTTTGAGTGAATAAGATAATCGGTAACCTAGCGCTTCATTTTCAATGTTAAGATTTTCAGACGCCTTTGCTGATAGTGTCCCCTTTTCATCTGTAAATTCCAGTACCCACGGATTAGTAATCTTGCATTGAGAAGCTGATTTTCCTGTACCTAAAAATGCTAATTTGAATCTTTTCATCTGCCTATCCCACACCTTATCACGTTTGGCTTTAACATGAACATTTTCCAGCATTTTATCATCGGGTATCAGTTGCACTACTATTTTTGAATCCTGTCCGTCAGCTAGATTGACTTTTGTTTGATAGGCTTGATATCCCACAAAAGAGAATATGACTTCACTCTGACCGATAGGTACATTACTTAATCTATAATAACCATTTTCATCAGTGGCCGTACCGATCGTTGTGTAATTGACATAAACATTTGCGAAAGGAAGAGGTTCAAGGGTTTTTGAATCCAGTACGCGACGGTTTATTGAGCAGTCTGCGAGAAAGCACCTAAGAAAAATGCCCCTGACAATATTAATAAAATAACATATCTCATCATGGATATTGAAATTATTGCTAAGTCAAATCACTGAATCATTCTTTGCGCCAATTTAAAATTTACGAAATGACTTTCATTATATTTAGCGATTGCTTAAAATAGTCTAAAAAAGCGATTCTTTCAATTGTTTCTTCCGCGGTTATAAGATTATCTCTTAAATCCCCTCTGTCTCACAGCCTCAAACACTACCACCGCCGTTGCTGTCGACACATTCATCGAATCAATCTTCCCTTGCATTGGGATGATAATATTGGCATCGGAGTTCTTTACCCAAATATCCGATAAGCCAGTTGCTTCGGTTCCCATGACAATGGCTGATGGAATTTTGAAGTCTACTTCGTTATAAGGTCTTGAAGCTTTGAGGTATGTACAATAAATAGAAACGTTGTTCTTCTTTAACCATGCAATGGTGTCCTCTGACGATGCAGAAGCAACCTGTTTTGTGAAAATGCATCCGAGACTTGAGCGCACAACATTGGGATTGTAAAAATCTGTTTGAGGATCACAGATGATTACTGCATCGACTCCGGCGGCATCGCTTGTGCGAAGAATAGCTCCAAGATTGCCAGGCTTTTCAACCGACTCAAGAACTAATATCAATGGTGATTTACTTAATGAAATTTCTTCCAGTCGGTGAGTTTTCATTTCGGCAACAGCAATCACGCCGCCTGAGTTTTCACGGACAGCAATTTTATCGAAAACCTCCTGTGTTACTGGTACCAAAAACTTGTCTTCAACATGTAAAGACTGTAGGTCTCTTTCCGGAAAGATGTCAACACAATAAAACAGGTTCCCGATTTTATAACCCGCCTGCAAGGCCATCCCGATCTCTTTCTTGCCTTCAATTATAAACAGCTGTTGCTTTCTTCTTTCGCGCGGCTTTTCCAATGCAAGCAGACTCTTGACTTTGGGATTTTGTGTGCTGGTGATGACGGTACCGGGTTTCATAGAAGAAAGCAAAGGTGATTTTTTTTGCCAGTTATTCAAAGTCTATTAATCATCTAAGAGTTGATCTTTGTCGGGAAAGCCGGGCGATGTACCTTTATACATTATTGGTTTATACAATTGATGAACTTACTACATCCCGCTTCCTGGCACGACTACGAACTTCTTGATTCAGGTAACTTTGAGAAACTCGAACGTTTTGGAAAGTATATTCTCATCCGGCCGGAACCCCAGGCAATATGGGAACGAGCTCTTCCCGATCAGGAATGGAAAAGACTGGCTCATGCTCATTTTTCCCGCGAGCAAAATGATAAATTCCGGTTCACTGATGACGTAAAGGGAGGATGGAAGAAACTGAAAGAGATTCCTGAAAGCTGGCAGGTTACGTATCAATACAATCAATTAAATCTTACATTTCGTCTGGCGTTAACTGGATTTGGTCACGTTGGGATTTTTCCAGAGCAGGGAGAGAACTGGAATTTTATTTATGATACAGTTCAACGCTGGAAGTTAAATAAGCCTCGCGTGCTGAATCTTTTCGCGTATACCGGAGCCGCTTCTGTCGTGGCAAAATCGGCGGGAGCAGATGTAACGCATGTTGATGCTTCTCGTCCGGGTTTGAACTGGGCCAATCAAAATATGGTGCTGAATAATCAGGATAACATCCGATGGGTATATGAAGATGCATTCAAGTTTGTAAAGCGTGAAGTTAAACGCGGGAACAAATACAATGGCATTATCATGGATCCGCCGCCTTATGGCCGCGGACCGGAAGGCGAGAAGTGGACCTTACAAGAGCAATTGAATGAACTGGTGAAATTCAGCAGGGAGTTGCTGGTGGACAAACAATCCTTTTTTATTCTTTCCATGTATGCCGTTGGACTCTCGGCAACTGTTGGCCGTAATGTGGTGTTGTCTCATTTTACGCCATCCGAAACAGAGTTTGGTGAGTTTTATCTTCACTCAAAGCAGGGTAAAGATTTACCCATGGGAACGTTCGTGCGATTTAGAAATTTCTAAATTTTACATCCCTCTTTCACCTTTATTTCCGAGCCTTCTGCTAAAAAAACAGAAATGGGCTTCTCGCTTTTGAGGAAACCAAAATCATTTCCGTAGATGGTTGCGAAGTCGACATCGATCGTATATTCTTTTGTTTCGTAAACCTGCCAGCGGGGATGTTCAACGCCATACTCTGAGGTTTTGCTTTCGGAGATTTTCGTATAACCCCAATAATGCTCCGTAATGAACTCTTCTTCACTTCCAGAAATAATTTCTTTCGATAGGGTTGAAGTAATTACCGTGAATGAATTCCATTGCTTTTTTCGCCATCGATAAGTCACTTCCAATGAATCATTGAATGTCTTCCATTCATGACTCATGGGCATCGTTTCATACTTCTCTCCATAGAGTGTATTAGCCACTAATGTAAGAGCAGGTTTTGGCACAATCTCTTTTATAAAAACAACTCCACGTTTCCATTCTCCATGATCTTTGTACCGGACATAAAATCGCAGATTAACTTCTTCAAAGTTGACATGAAACGGCATCTTTATTCCCAGTATCCTTGTTTCCAAAAACATAAACCCTATCAGACTCACATAACAGCAACCATTCCACAAGTCAATCTCTGTTTTTGCGGGCAAATATGATTGAAGAATCTTCTGATCAATGGCGTAATTAGCCATAGCGAGTTTTCGCCATTCGGCGGTTAGGAATGTTTTCTTCATTTAGTTTATCCGTGTGATCTGTAGCAAGTCCGTCCCAATAGATGGAATAACACAAAAAGTCTATTTGTGTTACTTATTTAAGATTCTTATTTGAAATAATAAATCATGCAATTTAGTACCAAGATAAGTTTTACAGAGCGTGCTTTCGGAACATTTAGTATTTTTAAATCTAACTCATTCAGCGCGATGAAAAGACTACTTATTCTGGTTATTGTTGCTTGTTCCACTGTTTTGATCTCCTGTCAGACAAAACGGGAGAAATTGAAAGAAGAAATCAGTACTGTGTTTAGTAAGCAAGAAGGAAACTTTGCTGTTGCTTTCAAAGATCTTACCACAGGCGAAGAAGTACTCTTGAACGAGCGTGAATCATTTCATGCAGCGAGCACTATGAAAACACCGGTGATGATCGAAGTTTATAAGCAAGCATTAGAAGGAAAATTCTCATTGACCGACTCTCTTTTAGTAAAGAATGAATTCAAAAGCATTGTTGATGGAAGTCCATACAGTCTGACAGAAAAAGACGACAGTGAGCCCGAGATTTATAAAAAAATAGGACAGAAGTCTTCGATATTAGATCTAATGTATGGTATGATCACGGCCAGCAGCAATCTGGCGACTAATATTCTCATCGAGCAGGTGGATGCGAAGAAAGTAACTCAAACCATGCGTGATCTGGGTGCGAGAGATATCCAGGTACTTCGGGGAGTGGAAGATCAAAAGGCTTTTGATAAGGGGTTAAGCAATTCGGTGACAGCCTATGATTTGATGATAATCTTTGAAAAGATAGCTAAAGGAGAAGCGGTTGACAAGAGATCATCACAGGCAATGATTGACATACTATTGGACCAGAAGTTTAATGACATTATACCTGCGAAACTTCCGAAAGAAGTCAAAGTCTCTCACAAAACAGGCTGGATCAAGGGACTTCACCATGATTCCGGAATCGTTTTTCTTCCTAACGGCAAAAGCTACGTGCTGGTACTCTTATCAAAGAATTTGCAGGATGAGGAAAAATCAATTGATGCAATGGCTAGCGTGTCATTAATGATTTACAGATTCGAAGAAGTGAATAGAAAATAGAAATAAGAACTGAAATCCTCCTAATTTCCCCTTTAAACTTAGTTTTAAGCATCGGTTTGCCTCTTTTGTCCAAGACCTTTATGCAATTGTTGCATGATCAAAATCGCGCTTATGTAACACTCTACTGATTAATCGAATAAATTTTGTTAATTCAGTATTCCAAAAAAATTAACGACATATGACTAAAGATAATCGCCGGCAATTTCTTACAAAAGCAATTGCACTTGGTTCGGCAGCAATGTTGCCACTTACAAGCATTAGTAATTCATTTGAAAGTAAAGATGAAGTTAAAGCACTTCCGTCTTTGAAAGGGAGAAGGGTATTATTCACCTACGGCGGGTGGAATGGTCATGAGCCAACAAAATTTGCAGATTATTTTATTCCATGGCTTAAATCCGAAGGGGCAGACGTTCAATCATTCACAACATTAGATCCCTATGCTGACAAAGCCCTGATGGACACAATTGACATGGTCGTTCAGGTTTTTACTATGTCAAAAATTACAAGAGAACAGGAGCATGGATTATTGGAAGCCATTGGAAAGAATGGCACTGCCATGGCAGGATGGCATGGTGGTATGGGCGACTCGTTTCGCGAGAACCCTGATTACCAGTTTATGGTCGGTGGTCAGTGGGTAGCGCATCCCGGTGGCGTGATGGATTATGACATTAAAATTACAAATCATACTGACGAAGTAACAAAAGGGTTGAAAGACTTTAGCATGAAGAGTGAGCAGTACTATATGCACGTCGATCCAAATGTGAAGGTGCTTGCTACTACTGCCTTCACGGGAAAAAT
>JANYDR010000022.1 GCA_025363495.1 Cyclobacteriaceae bacterium
TGGAAGGAAAGGCGGTCTTCTATTAAGTTAGCTGATCGCTTTTCTGTTTTAGGCCGCTGCGGCCTTTTCAAGTTCCGCTTCATTTCTTGTCAGATAATTTTTGTCAAAAGGAGCATTTGTCCTGTAAATCGTATAGATCATTTCTAGCAACTTTCGCTGTACTGCCACTGCTGCCTTCATTTTTATACCATGTTTTGATACAAGTCTTACAAATACTGCTTTAAATTTTTTCTCATGCCGTATAGCCGTTAATGCAGGAAAATGCATGGCTTTTCTTAAGTGACGATTGCCTCTCTTTGATATCCTAGGTTTTCCATTTACCGATGTGCCGGATTGCTTTTCTCTGACATCTAATCCTGCATAGCTTGTAAGTTGTCGTTTGTTACGAATCAGTTCAAAGCCATTCGTTTCAGCCAGCACGGTAGCTGCTGTCAACCTTCCTACGCCAGGTATTGAACAGATCATTTCCATTGATCCTTTCACTTCTTTGTCCTGTTTCACCAGCGCTGCAATTTCCTTGATGATCTGGGCAACCTGTTTATCATAGAGCTTTATTCTTGTCTTAAGCCTTGATATGCTGCTCGCATTTGGAAAAGCTTCTGCCTTCTCAGCATGAAGCTGATTCTTTGATATTGTTCTTGTTTCTACAATTTGATCACGCTCCCGGGTAAGCTGTTTGAGGCTTTTAAAGATCTGCTTTGGACGTTTCCACCGGTCAAGCTTTCTTTCCAGGCCAAAGCGTGCTATCGCCTCAGAAGCCGTCCTGTCTGTGATTGTTTTCACCTCCAGGGTCCTGACGTAATTGCTTATGTAATTAGGGAAAACAATACTTACCTCATGTCCTTTTTCTTCCACGTAATAAGCCAATGATTCATGATAGACCCCTGTGGACTCCATTACATAACGGACCGAGGTTGTCTCCACGGTGAGCTTCTTGACCCATTTTATCATAGCATCAAAACCTTTTTTACTATTGACAAAGGTTCCATGGCTATACAATTCTGGAGTCCAGTCATCGTACATTCTCCCCAGGCATACCACTAATTCTTTCTGAGCAACGTCTATACCCAGCACTTGTTTTACAATCTTTTTCATACCATTTAATTGTTTAGATAATTAAAAAGTGAAAAATCTCTCTTCGCTTTGTCTCCTGTTGGATATTCTGGATACTCCGACATGCAAAGTCCCTTACATTCTGTTCAAGCTCGAAGAGATAAAAAAGAGTGAGGTATTATCTCCGCGACAACATACCTTGTGGTTGTTTTTACACAGATGTACTCTCACCCTTTTTCACCTTTAAAAATCAAATTTATTGGTACTTAACTTCTTATCGAAATCCCCTACTTTTAATTACTTTTCAAACATAGGAGTACACAGAGTGAATTTCGCAAAGTGCGCAGAGTCTTTACTTACAATAGAGCGCTGAGGTTGCCCTCAGCAATTATTAGTAGCGAGGCCTATAAACTTAGAACTGAAGCCTTTACATGTCGGCGTCTCCGAGGTAAAACATCGCGACGAAGTCTTTGAAAACGCGAGAAATTATCGCGTATGTCCATTTCGATTTCGTTTACGATTGGCCACCAGCTCTGCCGAAGGCAGCCTCTGCGTTCTTTATGGAGAGCAAAAGCTCTGAGCACTTTGCGAGTTTACTCCGCGCACTCTGCGGTTAATGTAGTGGGTAGAGCACAAGAATTGTACTCAAACTTGAAATATAATTTACATTAAAATGGTCTTGAGTCCTGACCTCGCCAGCAGGTGTCGCGACGTATTTCATCTCTTTGAGCAATGACAAGGCCGTGTCTGACCATGTCATATCTCAATTCATTCCTGGTTGCTTCCATACTGGCCCTACTTTTGATTTCAGCCACAGATAAAACCGATATCCGGCATACCCGCTCAACAGACCAACGAGTGCACCCACAATAATATCTCCCGGATAATGTACTCCAAGATAAATCCTCGTATAACTCATTATAAACGCCCATATAAAAATCAATCCCATCCATTTATAAGCGTTTCTCAAAACGAGAAAACAAAGGAAAGCAACACCTGTAGTATTCGCTGCGTGGCTCGAAGCAAATCCATAAAGTCCACCCCGGTATCCATCAACAATGTGAAGAATTCCTTCCAATGAGGGTTCATTGGAAGGTCTGAGTCTGTGAAAAAATGGCTTCATGACGGTAGATGTAATTTGGTCTGCAAGCAGAACGGTCATCACAACGCCGGCAAGCACCAGCCATCCTTCTTTTTTGTAATTTTTGAATATCAAAAAAATCAGGAGTGCATATAACGGAATCCAGGCCTCCGTCTTCGTGATGAATAACACGGCCGGATCCAGCCATCCGGTGTGAAATTGATTGAGAAACAGGAGAAACTGCTCATCCCACTCTTTTAATTGTTCGATCATGCCAGCAAATATAATTTAATGAAACTAACTGTCGCACACGCCCGGATTGGGAATAAACGTATGAGGACTGCTTCTCCATAAATATTAGCCCTCCAATATCTAATTTCAAATTTCTAATCCTCATGCCCACAACCCAGAACTTAGAACCCAGAATCTATAAATGAATTAAAAATAGAGTTTATATTTAGTGTCTTAAAATTGGTTTTACATCTATGGAACACTACGACTTAGTAGTTATCGGTGCCGGTCCTTCCGGTTTTGCAGCGGCAATGCGCGCGCTTGACTTCAAAAAGAAGACTTTATTGATTGAAAAAAATCGTGTGGGAGGTGCGGGAGTGACCAATGGCGCTTTATCCTCCAAGACCTGGTGGGAGCTTTCCCGCGAAGTTTCGGCTTTTCGAAAAAGTCTGCAGCGATACAATATTCCTTCACCTACCGTTGGTTATGCTGAGGTACATGCTGAAGTCCAGAAAGCGGTTCAGGAGCGAAAAGGTCTTCTCG
>JANYDR010000075.1 GCA_025363495.1 Cyclobacteriaceae bacterium
TATCCTCGTTTTGATCAAATATTTCCACCGCGATAAAAGTAGCGTTATCTAATTTGATTTAATCCAATTGGCTAAAAATCGTATGGAAAAAAGGTTGGCGGGTTGCCAATTACTGGTCACAGGTAACAGGTGACCGGAGACCGGTAACTATAAGGGTTCTCTAATAAGATCAACCGCCTCTTTCACCGTTTCAACGGGACGTTTGCACACTTTATTGAAACACACGTATATCATCGTCTTTCCATTTTTCTCCTGGCGCTCTTTCAGGAGTGATAATGTGCTATTGGATTCTGCGCCCAATGTAAGTGCAAATGGTAAATAATATTGATGAAGTTCCTTTCTTATTTTCTCAGCTTCTTTTCCTACGATCACAACTTCGGATGCGCGAGCGGTAATTTCCGCGAACAAAATTCCCCAGTTGGAGGAATAGCCCGGTTCTGATTCTATAAGATGAGATAGTCGCGAGGTCATGTCCATTGCCATCTTTTTCCACTCTTCTTTATCGAGCAAAATACCGAGATGAAAAAGATTGCGTGCCATTACTGAATTGGCAGATGGGATTACGTTATCAAAAATCTCTTTCTTCTGCGCGATTAGTTTTTCGGCAGTTGTTGAAGAAAAGTTGAAATAACCTTCTGTCTTGTCATAGAAATTTTCGATCACATAATTAGTCCATTGTTCTGCTTTACTCAACCATCCCTCATTAAATGTCACCTGATAAAGTAAAGTATATGCTTGTATCAGAAAAGCATAGTCTTCGAGGAAGCCTTCAGTACCAGAGCGTTTGTTTTTAAAGGCCCTGTATACTTTTCCTCCAGCCATTAAATTGGATTCGAGGAAGGAAATATTTCTTATGGCATGCTGCAAAAAGATAGAATCGCCAAAAGCTTTATAGCTATCGATAAGCCCTTGTATCATCATGGAATTCCATCCCATAAGGATTTTATCATCAAGCCCCGGACGAATGCGTGAACTTCTGACGTCAAGTAATTTTTCTTTTATTTTTTTTATTTCGCTGGATACTGTTGGGTCATCGGGGCGGAGCAAAATATTTCTTCCATGTTCCCAGTTACCTTCCTGAGAGATTTGAAAATAATTCTCCGCGACGGTTATATCTTTTCCAAGAATATCTTGTAATTCAGGATAGGTCCATGTGTAGAATTTCCCTTCCACACCTTCACTATCAGCATCAAGGGCAGAATAAAATCCACCTTCAGGATGAGACATTTCGCGACTTAACCACGTTACCGTTTCATACACTGTATTTTTGAAAACTTCGTCATGGGTAATTGACCAGGCTTCAGAGTACAAGCTTAGTAATTGTCCGTTATCGTAAAGCATTTTCTCAAAATGAGGTGCAAACCATTCGCCGTCGACAGAATAGCGGGAGAATCCACCGCCCAACTGATCATATAATCCACCCATGATCATCTTTTTGAGCGTAAAGCTGACCATGTGCAGTGCTGCTCTATTTTTTGTAATCGCATGGTAGCGGAGCAAGAATAACCATATTGTCGGCATTACAAACTTGGGTGACTTATCCATTCCTCCCCACGTGGCATCAAACCTTGATGATAGGACATTAAACATATTATCAAGAGCCTTGACGGTAAATTTTTCCAGGCCGGGGTCTTTTGCAAATCGCGAAAGGTCACTGGTTTGCAAATGTTTTCTCAGGTCCTCGGATGTTTCATCGATTTGCGCTCTTTTAACTTCAAAGGTTTTGTTAATTTGTAAGAGCAGCTGTACCCAATTCTTTGGAGGGAAATAGGTGCCACCGTAGAACGGATTTTGATCGGGGGTAAGGAATACATTCAACGGCCATCCTCCATGTTGCTGCATTGCTTGCACGGCCTCCATATAGATCTGATCAATATCTGGTCGCTCTTCACGGTCCACTTTGATGCAAACAAAATGGTCATTCATGATTTTTGCGATGTCTTCGTTCTCAAAAGATTCACGCTCCATCACATGGCACCAATGGCAGGATGAATAGCCAATGCTAACTAAAATAGGTTTGTCCTCGTTTTTTGCTTTTGTCAATGCTTCATTGCCCCATTCAAACCAATCAACAGGGTTGTGGGCGTGCTGGAGTAGATAAGGACTGGTGGAGTTTATGAGACGATTGGACATTTTCGTTGCTGGTGGTTGATAGTTGTTTGTTGGTCGCGCTCTGAATACTGGGAACTATCAACGAATAACTAACAGCAATTTAATCTGATTAATCTCTTCCTGAACGTCCATATCGGATTTTAGTTCCTCAAGGCGAGTTAACGTCTCGTGAAGAAACTTTTGATGGGAATTGCTGGAAGGATGAAAAGAGCGGTGGGAGAGGGCTTTCTTGATTTCTTTCCATTGATTCAGAAAATTGATCGTTTGCTGATTAAAATAGCAGGCAGAAAATTTATCCCAGATATAATCTTCAGCCATTTCTGTTGGATGAATAAGATCATTTTTATAAAACCTGTAATCCCGCAAATCATCCATCATGATTTCAAATGCTGGGAAATATTTGACTGCTTCATATTTTTCGGAGAGCTGATGACAAGCAACCCGCAGAATAGACTTACTCAAGCTATTTAATTCAAGAGTATCTTTTATGTGTCTTACAGGACTTATTGTCAGAATTATCTTCAAATCAGGGTTAATGGATTTTAGCGTTTTGAACGTATTTTCAAGTGATTCTTTTATCTCTTCGGGGTTTGTTAAACGCTTTGTGAATAATGCCGAATTCATTTTATGACAATTGGCTACCGATTCGCCTGTGTCTTTTCGTTCATAGATCCATGAAGTGCCATACGTTAGTATCAACACTTTACAATCTTTTAAGCGATAATGTACCGAGGCAATGATTTGTTGAAGTTGGTTCTGAAGTTCTGACCGGGAGAGTCCGTTAAATTCAGAATGAAAATTATAATTGAAATGGATATTGTTATTCTCAAGAAAAGTGTGGTCAGTAGGATATTCCTGAAAACTGGCGTATTGAAGAAGTTTGTGTATAGAAAGAGGGTGGTACGTGGTGCCGAACGGATTAACGCTTACTGGAAATTTATTGTCTAGCAATCGTTGACCAATAGACTGTGCAAAGCACGACCCAATAGTTAAAATTGGGTCTTTTAAATTAATACTCCATGAAGATGGTTTTAAGATTAATTCAGTTCGGAAGTCCATGGGTTAAAGTTATTATTTTAGCGCTATCTGGCGGAGATTATTAGCCCAGAATATTTAATTCTGATTTTCGCCACGAAGCCACAAGGAAGGCACGAATTTTATTGATACAATCTTAGAGCCTTCTTCGTGGCTTCGTGGTTAAAAAAATAGCCCAGTCATTCAACTCGGCGATTTCTTTTTGTAAAGACCTGTAATTCTACCACCATGTTGACTATTTTTGGCACAATGGCTCTGAATGTAAACCTATCAAGGTTAACCCGTGCGGCAACTAAAAAAAGCCGTCTTATTATAGGTCTGATGTCGGGCACATCCATGGACGGTCTGGACATCGCGCTTTGTCGCTTTTCGGGCAATGGAATAAAAACCAAACTTGAGCTTGTGAAATTTGAAACAGTCTCTTATTCCGATCATATTAAGAATCGGATTCTGGAGGTCTTTGCAAAAAAGCAGGTTGATTTTGTTAAGCTATCCAATCTCAATCCCTGGATTGGGATATTGCATGGCCGCATGATTTTGGATTGCTTGAAGAGGTGGAAAATAAAGCCGGGTAGCATTGATGCCATTGCTTCTCATGGACAGACGGTGATGCATGCGCCATCTTTTATGCACCCCGATGATCCCATTAACTCAACATTTCAAATTGGCGACGGCGATCACATTGCGCATGCAACAGGCATTCTAACAATAAGTGATTTTCGTCAAAAGCATATTGCTGCCGGCGGCGAAGGTGCACCTCTTGCTGTTTACGGAGACTTTCTATTAATGGCAGATGAAAAAGAAAACCGGATACTATTGAACATCGGAGGTATTGCCAATTTTACTTACTTGCCTGCAGGAAAGAATGCTGCTAAAGTATTTGTGACTGATACGGGTCCCGGAAATACCCTGATCGATCAGGCTGTTCGTCATTATTTTCCCGGGCAATATTTTGATAAAGATGCCATACATGCTCAAAAAGGAACTGTTCATGGAGGATTGCTTCAGGCGTTGAAATCGAACCCATTTTTTTCTATGCCGTTGCCAAGAACAATTGGTCCGGAGCTTTTTAATATGGAATACGTCAGACAAGCGCAGCATAATTCGCAGACGGAATCACTTCATGTTAGCGATCTTCTGGCAACCCTTACGAGATTTAGTGCCGAAACTATTTCAGCTTGCATTAAGGAAACGGCAGGTAAGAAGAAATTTGAGATCTATTTAAGTGGAGGCGGAGCCCACAATCCATTGTTGGTATCTTCAATGCAGAAATTATTGGGATTAAAAATATTACATAAAACAGAAGAACTTGGAATTCCTGGCGATGCCAAAGAAGCTATCTTATTTGCCGTACTTGCCAACGAAACGCTGACGGGAAAAGTAATTAACTTTGGATCAAGAGCCAAAATCCCGTCCGTGCACCTTGGAAAGATTTCTTTCCCGACCTAATTTCCAATTTCCAGTACCCGAATACTCAACATTTTATAAACTATTTTTACGAAATATAATTCGATCTATGGTATCTGATCATTCAATAGAAAAAGTTCCGGTAAAGATCTTCGCCACTTCGGAAGATGCGTCAGTATTTGTTGCCAGGGAAATTGCCTCATTGATTAAGCTCCGTCAGAAGGAGAAAAGACATTGCGTATTGGGCCTGGCTACCGGTTCTACACCGACCAGGGTTTACGAAGAACTTGTCAAACTCCATCAGCAAGGATTGAGCTTTAACAACGTCATTACTTTTAATCTTGACGAATATTATCCAATGCAGCCTGACTCATTGCAGAGTTATGTTCGGTTTATGAACGAGCATTTATTCGATCACGTTGATATCCCAAAGAAAAATATTAACATTCCAGATGGAACGCTGACAAAGGATAAAGCCACCGCTTTTTGCAAAGCGTATGAAAAGAAAATTGATTCCATTGGTGGAATAGATATTCAAATTCTGGGTATCGGACGCACCGGGCATATCGGGTTCAACGAACCAGGCTCTTCGGAGCGTTCGGTTACTCGCATGATCACCCTGGATCAGGTGACGCGCATGGATGCCGCGAGTGATTTTTTTGGTGAAGAGAATGTTCCAAAGAAGGCTCTTACGATGGGTGTCGGAACCATCCTCAAATCAAAGCGGACCATTATGATGGCATGGGGTGAAGGCAAGGCACCCATTGTGCAGAAAGCTGTAGAAGGTCCCGTTACTGATCAGGTGCCTTCAACCTTCCTGCAAAAGCACCCTAATCCATTGGTTGTGTTGGATGAGGCAGCTTCCTCGCATCTTACAAGAATTAAAACCCCATGGCTGTTGGATAGCTGTGTTTGGGACGAAAAACTTATTCGTAAAGCAGTGGTGTGGTTATGTCAGACGGTGGATAAACCCGTGCTCAAGCTTACCAATCATGATTACATGGA
>JANYDR010000100.1 GCA_025363495.1 Cyclobacteriaceae bacterium
TTCACCACATCCATCGTACTGATCATTGCGACGTTTATCATCTATCGGCAGGTAAATTTTATATTAAATAAGAAAGTAGGCTTTGAAAAAGAACAAGTCATTCTGATCCAGGGGACCAATACGCTTCGAAATCAGGTCCAGCCATTCAAAGATGAACTGCTTAAATTATCCCAGGTCACTAATGCATCAATCAGCGATTATCTCCCCATTAATGGCACCAAAAGAAATCAAAATGGATTTTGGAAAGAGGGGAAATCAAATGAAGAGGAATCGGTCAGTACTCAGAAATGGGTTGTCGATTTTGATTACATCAAGACATTGGGTATGAAGATCGTTGAGGGCAGGAACTTCGACGTAACGATCGCCTCCGATTCTCAGGCGATTGTACTAAATCAGAAGATGGTAAAAGAAATGAACCTGATAGATCCCATCGGCAAACGCGTCACAAATGGAGGAAACAGGATATGGACTGTTATTGGTATTGTTGAAAATTTTCATTTCGACAATTTAAAATCAGAGATCAGGCCACTGTGTCTTACAATAGGAAACAGTCCGAAAATCGTTTCTGTAAAAGTGAATTCAGCCGACATGCCGGCAACACTACAGGCTATCGGAGATGTCTGGAAGAAGTTCGCCCCACATCAACCGATACGTTTTTCATTCCTGAATGAAAGTTATGCACGCATGTATGACGATGTCCAGCGAATGGGTCGCATCTTCACAACGTTTGCTGTGCTTGCTATCATTGTTGCGTGTCTCGGATTGTTTGCACTCTCTGCTTTCATGGTAGAACAACGAAGCAAAGAGATCAGTATAAGGCTTGTGCTGGGAGCATCACTCAATAGTATTTTTAATTTGCTTACGCTTAATTTCTTAAAGCTGGTGTTGATCTCAATCGCCATCGCAGGTCCTATTGCCTGGTATATGATGAAATCATGGCTGGAAGATTTTACCTATCGTACAGATATCAGCTGGGATGTATTTGCGTTGTCTGGATTGCTAGCGGTTGTCATTGCGTTAATGACGATCAGTTATCAATCAATTAGAGCAGCGTTGATGAACCCGGTGAAGAGTTTGAAGGCGGAATAACCGGCAGACTTTAACCCAAACTAATTAAAGCTAAGAACCACTTTTAGCTTTTGCATCAATATTTCACGCAAAGAGCGCAAAGGAAATACGCAAAATACGCAAAGGTCATACAAGACATGACTTTGCGATTCCTTTGCGACTAAACTTTGCGCTCTTTGCGTGAAACTGCCGAAACAATTTCGCCGACATGCAACTTCAAAAATCGACTACTTAAATCAACACTACCACCAAATAAGGAAAAGTTTTCCACAGATAGCAGTTCCACTTATCCCCAATAATGCCTTTGGGAGCATTCCGCGACGGTATAGTTTTTACAGACCAATAGTCGTCCCAGATGGGCTGACTAAAAAATCGTAAACTAATTCAAGACCAATTATGAAAACAATAAAAAACACCGCGCTATTGATCCTTCTCTCTGTGGGATTTGCGTACGCCCAGGACATTCAGGTTCAGGGTGAAAAGAAGGCGAATGCCGATTTTAAGAAATACAAAACTTTTGGATGGATCCAGGAAGACCGCCCAAGCAACAACAACCAGTTGGTAGAATATACTTATGAAGAAGTTGTTCCAATCACCAGCTCCGATAAAAAAATGTCTCCGGGTGACAAGAAAAAAGCAATGAACAATAAAGAAGTTGTTGTTTACACTTATTCTTATCTTCTGCCATCAACCGATAATGAAATTAATAAAACGGTAACCAGATCTGTTGACGGGGAACTTGAAGGTCGTGGTTATAGAAAAGAAAGCCTCAATCCTGATATGCTTATCGCCTATAAAGTTTTTGACAGGTCCTCTAAAATTAAAGCCTTCACAACTACAGAGCCAACAAAACTTGCCGGTGGTAGTGAAGTAAGAGAGCCTAAGGACACACTTACGTATGCACTTAAGCCCGGAAGCATCATGATCACTTTTATGGATTCGAAAACCAGCGACATCATCTGGGAAGGTTCTGCATCAGGTGTAACAAAAGATAATGGTGTTACCACTGACAGAATGAAAATAAAAGAAGCAATAAACCTTATCTTCAAG
>JANYDR010000124.1 GCA_025363495.1 Cyclobacteriaceae bacterium
TGATCGTTACAAGCCCTGGTTTGTTGAACTTCCTTTTATCACCAACGAAGGCACCCAATAAGTCCTTGACAGATGAGTAAATCAGTTTTACTAATGGAATTCTATTTACAACCCGATCAAACCAGTTTGAAAAAGTTTGAAAAGCGAAATTGCTGGTGAAGTATCCAAAGATGGTGATAGCGCTAAGGATAATAGCGAATCCGACACCCGGATATGGCAAATCGAGTCTGCTGTCAAGCCACTGAAAGGCCTGAACAAAGAAATATCCCGTTGCGACGAGAGGTACGATGAACAGCGTACCATTAAAAAAATAGCGAACGATTTTTCCTGCAAGTTTTTTCATTCTATAAATTAAAAAAGGCCTCCGAATTTCCCCGGAAGCCTTTTATGATTGTTAGCCTGGGTCAAAGAGTAAATCCGAGGAAGCTTAAAAATCCAAGTGACATAAGCCCCACAAGTATAAACGTTATACCGAGACCCCGAAGAGGTGCCGGCACATTTGAATATTTCATTTTCTCCCGCACACCAGCAAGAGCAACAATGGCGAGCATCCAGCCAGTGCCGGAACCCAAACCAAATATAGTTGCCTCTGCAAGGTTATATGGTCTTCCTACCATGAAGAGAGCTGCGCCCAGCACAGAACAATTTACTGCTATCAACGGAAGAAAAATACCCAGCGTTCCATAAAGAGCCGGTGAGAATTTCTCTACTGCCATTTCAGTTAACTGAGTAATCGCCGCGATAACGGAGATGAAAACAATAAACTGAAGAAAGCTGATATCAATCTTTGCAAAATCTTCTCCAAGCCATGCAAGTGATCCTTCTGTGAGTACGTAATTCTGAATAATCCAGTTGATTGGCACCGTGACACCTATCACAAAAATAACGGCTATCCCCAAACCAAAAGCTGTCTTCACTTTCTTAGAGATCGCCAGGAATGAACACATTCCAAGGAAGTAAGCAAAAATCATGTTGTCGATAAAGATCGACCTGACTCCGATGTTAATTAAGTTTTCCATAGTCTTTTAATTAATGCGACTCGCGGTAACCGTTGATCGATCGCTGAACCCAGATGATAATTCCTAAAAGGATACAAGCTCCCGCAGGCAACAACAACAATCCATTGCCCTGATAGGGAATGCCTAGTGTTGCAAAAACCTTAAAGCCAAAGAGTGATCCTGCGCCAAATAATTCACGCACAAAAGCCAGTATCATCAATATCATTCCATAACCAAGTCCATTTCCCATTCCGTCAAGGAAAGAGGGCCATGGTTTATTTGCCATTGCATATGCTTCAAGGCGACCCATTACTATACAGTTTGTAATGATCAATCCCACAAAAACAGAAAGTTGCTTCGACACATCATACACATACGCCTTCAGAATCTGGTCAACCATAATTACCCAGAGGGAAACAATGGCCAACTGAACAATGATACGGATACGTGAAGGGATTGTGTTTCTCAATGCTGAGATAGCGACGTTTGAACAGGCCGTCACAATTGTAAGTCCAAGGGACATTACAAACGCTGGCTTCATTTGAGTAGTCACCGCTAGTGCCGAACATACTCCCAAAATCTGAACCGTCACCGGATTATCAATATCCAGAGGATTCGAGATCAATTTTCTATTCTTCTTGGATAAGAGAGGCTCTGATTTCTTCTCTTTTACTTCTTCCGCTACTGCTGCTTCTGTGCTCATAATGATGCTTGTTTAGTAGTCCCCGCATTCTTCTTCAAATATTTTTCGTAACACGCCAGGTAATCTTTCAACATATTGTTTACTCCTTTTCCGGTTAGCGTTGCTCCTGACATTCCATCTACCTTATGTTGATTAGCAGAATAATCATTGCCTTCGCCTTTTGCAATAGTAACTGACACCAACGATCCGTTTTCGAAAATAGATTTTCCCTTAAAGCGCTCCTGAATTTCCTCTGATTCTATTCTCGCGCCCAAACCAGGCGTTTCTCCCGCGTGCTGGAATTTCACTCCCTGTACTGTGTTAAAATCAGATTTCACGGCAACGAAACCCCAGATGTTATTCCAAAGACCGTAACCATAAACAGGCATAACGGCATATTCAACTTTGTTTGAATCATTACGAAATTCATATATAGGAAGAAGTCTGTCTTTAGGTGCCTTCTTATATTCGGCAGCCACAATAACTTTTTCCGGTGTCATTCCTTCCACCACATTTCCTTCGTAATCGATTACAAACGCCTTTACTTGTTTGTTGTAAATCTCAGTAATGTTGTCCCCTTCTTTTAAGGTCAGCACAGAAGCCAGAATATTTTTCTTCTGCTCCATGGCAATGTTAGCATCCTGCTGAGGTTTCAAACTTACCGCCGCAAATGCAAGCAACCCGCCGCACACCACTGTGATGGCAGCCGAGTATAAAATGATATAAGTGTTAGACTGTCGCACGTTGTAATCTCCTCTTTTTATTAGCTCCTACAACAAAATAATCGATCAGCGGGGCGAATACATTCATTAATAATATCGCCAGCATGATTCCTTCGGGGTAAGCCGGATTAAAAACTCTTATCAGCACAGTAAAGATACCAATCAAAAGCCCATAAATCCATTTTCCCGTTTCAGTTTGAGAGGCAGTTACGGGGTCTGTTGCCATAAAAACAGCACCGAATGCCAGGCCACCAATCACCAGATGATATTGTGCAGGCATTTGGGTAAATGGATTTGAGCCAACAGCGTTTAAGAAAAGACCCATTCCATATGCGCCAAGGAACACACTTACTATAATCTTCCAGCTTCCAACTCCCGAAATCACCAGGATCGCTGCTCCTATCAAACACATTAACGTTGACGTCTCACCGATACAACCTGGCATTATTCCCAGGAACATATTCCAGAAATTATAAATTCCGTCGGCCCAGCCGGCCCCAAAAGAATTAAAGTCGCTCACTACATTACCAGTGGATTGTGCAGCTAATGCAAGTGGTGTTGCACCCGAATACCCGGAAACAGTTTTAGCTCCGTCGCCAAGAAAAGTCCAAACTTCACCTGAAATCTGAGATGGATAGGCGAAGTACAGAAATGCACGTGCTGTTAAAGCGACGTTCAATACATTCATGCCCGTCCCACCGAAAGCTTCTTTGCCGATGATAACTGCAAAGATGGTAGCAATAGCAACTTGCCATAGCGGGATGCTTGCAGGCATGACTAATGGAATCAGCATACCTGTTACGAGGTATCCTTCATTCACAGGGTGGCGGCGAATCGTAGCAAAAATAAATTCTACGCCAAGTCCCACTCCGTAAGACACTACTATAATGGGCAGGGTCTTAATGATACCGATCCAAAATTCCTGACCCACGGTACCCGGTTGGCCAAGAGCAAGAAAATGTTGGTGGCCTACATTCCACATGCCAAAAATCAAGCATGGGACCATGGCGATTATTACCGTCATCATCAATCTTTTCAGATCAATAGCATCTCTTACCTGTACACCTTTTATTTCCGTTGTTGTATTTGGCGAGAACAGGAATGTGTCCATTGCCTCGTAAGCGAAATAGTACTTCTCGAGTTTTCCGCCTTTCTCAAAATTGTGCTTGACCGAGTCAAGTTGTTTCCTTAAAAAATTCATATTCTATCTTAGCTCGTTCTGATCAAGTCAAGTCCATCGCGAAGTATTTCCTGGATGTTGTGCTTAGACACATCCACGAACTCACAAAGCGCCAGATCCTCTTCAATTACTTCATAAATTCCAAGTGCTTCCATTTCATCAATGTCCTGGGCAAGTATGCTTTTGATCAGGTGCGTTGGTAAAATATCCATTGGCACTACCTTCTCAAAAACGCCTGTCTGCACAAAAGCGCGAGGTTCACCGTGCGTATTCGTGTCAAGCTTGAATTCTTTTCCTGGCGTAAGGAATGAAAACAATCCCCACGCGCGATGAAAACTAAGTTTATTAGCGCCCGGTGTAATCCAACCTATAAACTCATGATGGTTTCCTTCCGGCAACACTGTTAGTTGGTGATCATAAAATCCAAGGTGTCCATCGGAATCAATCTTTGTTCCGGTGAGTGGGTTGCCGGAAATAAACCGCACATTCTCTGCGCTTAGATTATTTGCGACCAGTTTTTTTATTGACGCACCAGTGACTGTCTTATAATACTGAGGAGCCTTCACTTCTGATCCGGTAACCGCTACCAGTTTTGAAGCATCATAAACTCCATTTAAAAATAGTCTACCAATCTGGATAACTCCGAAAGGATTGATGGTCCAAACGATATCTCCTTTATTAATAGGATCGATATGATGAATCTGAACGCCCACACAACTGGCAGGATGAGGTCCTGAAAATTTATTCACTTCAGCACCTTTCACCTGAGAGAATACGGTTGAAATTTCACTGGTGGTGTGAACATTAACATTTATAGCACCCGACGTTAATTTTTTAAGGATATCAACACCTACCTGGAAAAACTGGTCCTGTCCTTTAAATAAAACACTGTAGTCGGGAGCAAGCGGATGAGTGTCAAAGGCAGAGATATGAATCGCTTTGGGTGTTATTGCTGGATCTGCCAGCGTGCCGAAAGGTCGTTGCACAAAATTAGGCCACGCTCCGGACGCCAGAATCTGTGATTTGATGTCATCTGCGGAGAGATTGGATATTTCAGAAACGGTAAACTTCCTAAAGTTTACATAGTCGCTCTTTTTGTCGGCAAGAATTTTCACTTCCAGAAGCAGGCGTTTTTCACCACGCTTTACTTCTACAACCTCCCCACTAACAGGGGATGTGAACTGCATGGCCTCTAACCTCTTGTCATGAAAAATTGGCGACCCGG
>JANYDR010000197.1 GCA_025363495.1 Cyclobacteriaceae bacterium
CTTTTTCAACATTGTCGGTACCTAAAATTCTGACTGCCTTTTTACCATTGTAAACTTTATTACCCACGTTAGCATAGATGCTCATGTTGAAGTCCCATCGCTTATAGTTTACGCCGAGGTTAACACCGAAATAAGCAGTCGGCTGATAAGAGCCCATATATTGCCTGTCCTTATTATCGATTACTCCGTCACCATTCGTATCCTGATATTTGAAATCCCCCGGATGTGCTCCTGGCTGAATTTGCTTTCCATTCTTGTCAACATAGCTTGAGATATCCGCATCGGTATTAAATACTCCAATTGTTTTCAAAACATAAAAGCTTCCGACTGGATGCCCTACATCGGTGTTTGTAACAAAACCCTGTGAGCCGACACTTCCACCCTGTACCGGCAAGCCTCCATTCAGCGCAAGAACGTTATTGTTATTAAATGTGGCATTTGCGCTGATGGTATAGGATAAATCATCATTGACCTTTGCTTTATAATTAAGTACAATTTCCAATCCCCTGTTCTGAATAACCGCTGCATTGGTTAATACAAGGTGATCAGCATCATAAACGGTGGTGGATATTGGCTTGTTGATAAGAGCATTATTAACTTTCTTATCATAGTAATTAACTTCACCTGTCAGCTTAGATTGGAGTATTCCAAACTCAACAGCGAGGTCATATTCTTCTGTAACTTCCCATGTAATGTTGGGGTCCTTGAATTGATTTATCTGGGCACCCGTTGTAGTCGCCGCTGCACTTCCCTGATATGGATATGGCAAATTGAGCGCAACTGTTTTAATGTATGAGTCGCTTGGTATTTGATCATTCCCTACTTTACCATACGATCCGCGGATTTTTAACAGATCAAATACATTTTGATTGGCCATAAACTCTTCCCGTGTAGCAATCCAGGCAACTCCAACGGAGGGATATTGTTGCCAACGGAACTGTGAAGGCAATCGGGAAGTCCCGTCACTTCGAACGGTGGCTGTTAATAAGTATTTGCCGTCGAAGGAGTAATTCAATCTTGCCAAATAGGAGTTCCTGGACCATGCATCAGCAGAAGCATCATTGGTTGAAGTATTGGCATCCCCCACATTCAAATACCACAGATTCTGGTCTGCCGGGACATCTTTGCGAAATCCGGTAAAAGAAGTCAGATTATATCTTTCGGCTGTAGTTCCTCCCAGAAACGTAAACTCGTGCTTATCAAAACTCTTTTTGATAGTGAACGTATTATCCCAAACCCACCGTAATGATTGAGTATTCTTAACCGTTAATGAACTCAGACCATTTCGCTGATTTCCCCCGGCCGTTATAAAAGTCGTGTTATCACTTTCAAATTGATAATTGTATGCCCTATTGAGCGAGTTGCGCGAATCAAATCCTAATGAGGAACGAAACGTAAGCCATGATAATGGTTTGACTTCAAGAAAAGTCGATCCTTGCAAACGGTCTTCTTTGACTTTGATGCTATTGTTTTTGATATCCAATAGAGGATTTCCTACGTTTTGATAAGCTGACGTGTTGCCGTATTTACCATCTACAATACTTGGAATAATCGGAGCTGCCCTGTATGCATCGTTATATACTGAACCAACATTTCCGAACGGATCAATATTAATGTTATTAAAACCGTTTTGGTTTATGCTATTGGAATAGGAACTGGTAAATCCAAACTTAACATCATCGGTTATTTTATACTCTGTATTGAAACGAAGATTGAGTCGCTGAAAAGAGTTGTCCAGTACGATCCCGTTGTCATTAAGATATCCAACATTAAAAAGGTAGGTGGCTTTATCCGTTCCGGAAGAGAGTGAGATGTTGTGGTTCTGTTGCCACCCATTTCTCAAGATAGTTTTATACCAATCCGTACTGGTGGTTGATGGAGGTGGGACCTGGCCTGTGGCAGCCTGTACATAATTATTATACTCCGCTGAATTCGCCATATCTACAAGATTGGCCGCTTGTCGAAATCCGATGCTGTTATTGTAGCTTATTTTGAGTTTGCCAACAGCTCCACGTTTTGTTGTAATGATAATAACCCCATTAGCACCCCTCGATCCGTAAATGGCCGCGGCGGATGCATCTTTGAGAACGTTCATATCAACAATGTCTGCCGTATTAATATTTGAAATATCATCTGTGAGAACACCATCGACTACAAAGAGAGATGTTGTACCAGATAAAGTCGTACCCACTCCCCTGACTCTTATTTGAGGGGAAGAACCGGGCTGTCCGCTGCTGATAATTTGAATTCCGGCAACTTTACCCTGCAATGCCTGCGTGGCAGTAAGCACAGGTTGCCTAAATAAATCTTCGCCTTTAACACTAGCGGTCGCACCAGTTATATCACTTTTCTTTTGCTCACCATATCCCACCACGACAACTTCACCAAGTACCTCTGTATCTTCTTCCAATGCTACATCTACTGAGGTTCTCTCTCCAACTTCAATGGTTTGAAGTTTAAAACCAATAAATGAAAAGCTTATAGACTTTTCACCGGTATTTAGTTCCAAAGAATAATTCCCCTCAGCATCCGTAACCGTTCCTCTGGTTGTACCAAAAACAATAACATTAACTCCAGGAAGCGGCTGCCCATCACCGGTAACCTTTCCCGAAATGATGCGAGATTGGGCCATCACCGAGGCTGTTGCAACGAAAAGAAAACAGATGCCTAGTAATAATCTATTCATAAGCCAGTGCTAAAAATTATTTTGTTCTTCTAACTCTCCCATTGAAATGCCGTATTGTGGTGAAATGAGATGGTTTTCGTTTTCAAAAGGACTACGGAATAGTCTCAAAAAAAACGTGCCCCTCGGAAGAAGCCTTACAATTCCCGACCAGAGGCCGCTGTTTGCGGACTCAGTTAAAGACTGTGTATCAGATTCCACGTTCATAATCCCCTCTTTACCCTCTCCATTTCCACGTGGTGCGTTTAAAAAATATCTGTCGCCCAAAAATGTTAACACATTGACTAGTAATGATCTATGCATATCTGTATTGAATTTTCAACGTTAAACTTGATTTATCCAATACTTATGATGGTGAAATTACGTCTTGGTCAAGATGGTTGCATAATATTTTTCAATAAACAACTGTAAAACGACCGGATTTGGACGCTGGTTGGGATTGAAATATCCCACTTTAAAAACATGAATTCAAACGATTGTAGACCACTTTTGAGGATAGTGGCCTAAATCCATTGCGCATTAAAAACAAGACGATTTATTGGGAGGGATCTGCGAATTTATTGCCACGGACAATTGCTTTGATTCTTTTGGGCTTCGGAGCAACCTCAATGTCCGCCAGAAGTATTACTTCCTCCCATCGGTTAACGGTAGGTTTCCTGCCAAATCCCTCCAGATCCTTAATTCGCTCCATTACCTTTCTTCTAAAACTCCAAACCGTGTTGATTCTTAAATCGATTTTTGACGAAAGCCACTCAAGGGTTATTTCCCTCTTACCATTAACTGCCATGTACGCGAGGTAAAATGCTTTCTCAATCGGAAATTTGATCCCATGAAATATCGTATACGAAGTAATCGATTCATTGTAACCACACCGCGTGCATCGTCTTCCAAACTTTTGGGCGCCTGCGAAATATTTGTCATTACTACACCTTTTGCATTGATAACCTTTTCCCCACTTTAGCGTATCCAGAAATCTATAGCATGCCAGCGTATCGGTATAAAGTGTTTTAAACTCGTCATAGCCCATGGCTGTTTCATGTAACCGCTCCTCAAGAACTTCTTTGACTCTGTTTTTTAATTTCCAATTGTCGAGATCCAAAAGCGAATTTATCTGATTGATCTCATTTGATTGAACGATCAATTTTTCATTGCTATTTGCAAGCTCGTTGTTCTTCAAGTTCAGTTCCATCGTGCGCTCCCCCACCTTCTCCTCAAGTTCACGGTTAACTTTGTCTTTCAATTCAAGGTTGATTTCATTCTGATAAATAATTCTTTTCAATGCCCGATCGCGTTTGTTTTTTAAAATCCTGATCCTGTCACCCAAGGCGAACGTTAGAAATAACATTTCAATAACAAAGCTGAAATGGAGACTGTAATGTGAAATCGTCGTGATGGAAAGTATATTGAGATAAACAAGACTTCGCAACATGAAGCCGCTAAGTAATAATCCGTAGGCCATAACAAAGAACCTCGCTGGCCGGTAGCCACGCATCCAAATCTTAACACCGATATAAAAAATAAGAGCCAGCGGAATAATGTCAATAACCCGATAGGCAAAAAACTCCGGGTAGAACAGCAATTCAAAAATGAAAAGCAATGACCGGGCAGCAATCATTACGATCAGCATATTATCTAACCGAAGGGATTTTGCCCGTACGCTTAAGAATCTTCTCGTAAAGATTAATGCCCACAGAATTACGGAGTATAATGATATTCCAATCGCATAATCATTCCATTCCGGATTATCAGGCCATAGATACTGGAACCCGATTCCATCAAGGCTCATGGCATAGAATCCTACACTTAAAATATATAAGATGTAGTAAATATTCTTGATTTCGCGAATGGCCAGATAAACCAAAAAATTATATAGCGCAATAATGAAGATCATGCCATAAAAAGTCCCGTAAAGGAAATATTCATTCAAAGCATAATAAACGAACCTTCTCTCTGATCTGAAGGCAATTCTTATATCAGCAAATTCATGCGACTTCACTTTGAAAAAATACACGAGCGTAGTGTCGCTGCGCATGTCCAATTGAATCTCAAAATTCTTATGCTGAAAAGTGCGTTGAGTAAAAGGAAAATGATCGCCCATTCTCAAATGTTCATACGAACCGTTCTCTGTTGGAACAAACGCGTCAATGGAATCAATAGTCTGATCGTAAAATTCAAGAAGCCAGACTCTTTTACTATCTTTAATATGATGGATAGGTATTCTTATCCAGTACGAAACATTAACCAGAAAGTCCTTATTCTGATAGGAGTCATTTCTTTTAATTCTTTGTCTGAACGATGGATTGGAGATTGTTTTAAAATCTAACCTATTCGTTGAATCCACAACATATTCCAGTCCTCGTAAATACAAAATTTTCTCATCCTGATTTTCTTCTACCGATAAGGTCTGACCGAATGAAGTGGTTACTATAAACAGGAGAAAAAATACCTTAAACATGTCTTTATAATTTATCCAACCAACCGCCTCTGAATCCGCTCTTTTTAAGACCACTAACAATATATGGATTCTTTTTCATAAGGTCCCAAATGAACCCGCTTCGATAGTTTTCAAGCTGTATAACAATTGGTCCCTGATCTATGCCAATATAGTCCTGATCAATCCACCCTTGGGTACCATCATTATTGTTAATAGTTAAATTGAAGGCATCTTTAAAACCATATTCGCCATAAAGCCGGCTTCCAAATTTCTTCTTCATAGCCTTTAAGGCCGGAATACAAATTTCAGGAGCAAAAGGGATAGACCCACCCGCCGCTGTCGGAGCAATGGTACCGTCATCCTGAGTGTACCACTGAGCAGCACCGCGTGCACTATAACCCATAAATGACATGTTTGGATTTGAATTGAATTCATTGCCTGGTCCATCGCATGCTGTAAGGCCCCATATATTTTCTCCATATCCAATCCAGCCACCCGAATTCGTTATGCAGTATTGCCTGTTGGCAATGGTAGCTCTTCTGGAATTTTCAAAATAGTCTATGCCTTTTTTAGTCATGAAGTCATCTTTTATCCCACGATAGTCGATGAACATCTGTGAATACTGATGTCCAAAGAGGGGACCAAAATTCACATGCTCCTGGCCGTAATAATTTCCCCACTGATATGTTTTAGTCCAGCTCGTCCACAATACTGAATCGATCGGATGAGTAGGTGACGCTGCTCCCATTACATATAAAATCATGCCCTCATTATACCCTCGCCATGACGCGTTTATAAATCCCCGTTCCGGATGCCATCCCATACTCATTGTTTTCTTTTCATTCATAGCCCAATCCCATTCCACCGCTCTGTAAAGACCATCAGCAATCTCCCGTATCTCCTTTTCCGATGCATTGTCTTTATCAAAGTAAGTCTGACAAGAAAGAACTCCTGCCATTAGTAACCCGGTATCAATGGTAGAGAGTTCTACATCACGAAATCGCAAGCCCGTCTTCATGTCAATGAAGTGATAGAAAAATCCATGATTACCAATTACACCTGCAGCACTATCGCCTTTTGGTGATTGTTGAAAAAAACGAAGCGTTGTAAGTACCCTTGCGGCAGCCTGCTCGCGCGTGATGTAACCCCGCTCTACTCCTATCAGGTAAGTTGTTAATCCAAAGCCTGTAGAAGCAATACTTGAAAAACTTGGCGTGGGCCAGCGATCAGGGATCATTCCGTTTTCCGGATTTGCCTGGTCCCAGAAAAAATGGAAGGTGTCTTTTGAAAGTGAGTCAAGAAAAACATCGTTTTGAACGGTCTGTTTTTCGCTCTGGCATCCAACCAGATTTAATAGAATAATAAGCAGGAGGAGAATACGATTTATCTTCATAGCCCTATTTGTTCGAGGTTTAAAATTAACCAACAATCAAATACAACTACGATTTAAATAAAAATAGCCCAACTTTTTGTGAAATTAACCCGCCTTCTTACCCGAATCCTTTTTATCCTTAGGCAATGGTACACATAAGGTCATATCCGGAGGAAGGGATATTTTTGAAGAAGCTACTTTTGATTTCTTTACGCTGTGTTTGTTCGCCGCCACGGGGTTCTTATCAAAAAAGCCGAAGGGTATTAATGAAAAACCCATCGCATGCACATTCATAACGGGCCAATCTTCTGGTCGCACAATATGTGTGATTCCCATATTATACCATACCACCATGTCCTTTTTTTCCAGGCTCTCATTGTCGATGATCCAGCTTGGCAGGCCATCCTTAATGCCGCGTGAGTTGGGATAATCTCCTGCAGGAAAGGATTCGCGTTCTTTATACGCGGTTGCCCAAAGTTGACTTTCAAGGAAGTCTGCCATCTTTCTCGGACCCGATCCAGGCAGAGCTAACGGTGACGCATTGTGACCAGGCATCAGCACATAGCTTTTCTGTTGTCCGAGACTGTTCGTTGAATTTGCATTGGCAATCATCCAGTGACGATTGGAAGCTGTGTTTGAATTTCGCTGCGCTTCTTTTTCATTTTTGATAAGAGACATCTGCATTACAAATGCATTACTCCATGGATTATTTTTACCTGCCGGTAATGCACTGGTGTTCATCTCCTCTAATAGATTTTCTGTACCATCTACATCCAGATCAAGTCGGAAAGAAAAGAAATGCTGATGATTGACTGCCTCCACATGAGGCGCTACGAGGGTTCCGAAATAAGTTCCATTATAGGACTCATCCTCTGTACCCGGTGCATCCGTCACACGATTCACACCTTTAATTCCCACGATGC
The DNA here is from genome assembly GCA_025363495.1 of Cyclobacteriaceae bacterium. Taxonomy (GTDB): domain Bacteria; phylum Bacteroidota; class Bacteroidia; order Cytophagales; family Cyclobacteriaceae; genus ELB16-189. Next base: position 7,413 of record JANYDR010000197.1, read on the forward strand.
CAGTGAGCTCCGCTGTAAGATCAATCTGACCGTCTTCGCGGAATATCCATTTGAATGCGTAATCATAATTTCCAATTCTTGTGAAATATTTAACAGCAATGTTCCGCGCATCTTCAGAAAACTTTCCATGGCGTGTAATGGGGCCACCGAATTCTTCAAATACAGCAACAGCACTGTCGATCTGCAAGGGCTTTCCTTTTTCATTGTGAAAAAATCCCGGGAGATAGACAGAATTTTCCGGCACATCTGATCCGTTCTTCAGTTTACACATCTTCTTTGTAAAAAGCTGGCCCATTCTATAGGCTCCTCCGTCATAATAATTCCAGGCAGTATGTCCAAGATCGGTTGATCCGTAGGGCACATACATTTCAGCCATCGATGCACGATATATAACCGATCTCCAGTTTCCATTGTCATTATATTTAGCTTCATAGATCACAAGTCCCTCCCGATTATGAAGTCCAACACGCATAGACCATTTATTGCTGGTGACCTGAAAACCTTCCACTGTAAAACTAGTCCCTTCAGGACTGGTAATCTTCAATGGCTTTGTGGGGGGAAGAAGTGATTCGGCAGAATCGGAATCAAAATAACTGATGTCTGCCGGTTTATAAAAACCTTTACCACCATCATCCAATACCTTTAAAACTTTTGAATCGGTTAGATCAACATACGCCACCAGCCCGTCGATCGGCAAATGCTCATATTTTTTATTCTTGTATTCGGGTACGCATATAAGTTCGCGATGATCGGCGGGAGCAATACCCATTTCACCGGCAAACACGCCTGACGTCTTTACAGAGTCAGGATTTATATTTCGTTTCTTCAAACCGGCCAGCCATCGCTCATCTTTCATGAGAAATTCTGTAGCAACTGAATCTTTGGCAAAAAATCCTGGAGTAACTCCGGGAATGTGATTATATAATAGTATCTTCTTTGTTTTCAAATCTACAATTGCTTCATAGGTCTTATTCGAAGCCCGGTCATAGACCGACGCAAAAGCTTCTCTACGAAAATCATCTCCCTTTTTATAGGCAAGTATTTCCTGTTTAGGAGGCTCATTTAAATTGATAAGATAAAACCGATAGGTCGTATCAATCTTTTTCTCGTCGAGTAAAATCTGCTTCACAAGCTTGATCTCAACTGTATCGAGAGGGTTTAATGGATGAGGAAACTGAGCCGCGGTAAATCCCGTCTTTGCAGCTTCCGTCTTTTGAATACAACTGCTGTACAATAAAGCAGATAGTGAAAAAACTGCAACGGTAAGGAAGAGTGCGAGGGGAAGTTTTCGTTTCATGGAGTCGGGTTTTGGTGGCCTATCAATTTGAAACAAAATATCTGTTTTCAGAACGGAATGGCAATAAAAAGTACCGTAATCGAATGCAAAGCCATTGAACTCTCAGGTTGTTTGATGGCTTACTATTTTTTATTCACCAATGCCAGATGCTGTTTTGCTTTTTCAATCAGTTCCGGCGAAGATTTTTCAATCATATCAAGCTGACCAAGAAACGATACCTGTGCGCCATCATCCACTTGAATGCCACCTTTGACCACTACTTTTGAATTAGAACCAAAAACTACGTTTGCACCTTTTTTGATTACCAAGGTGGGCCCAGAGGAAGTCTGAGGATTAAGCAGCCGGAATAAACTGCGGCAATGACTACAGCGCAGAAAATCTTTACCTTCCTTGTTAAAGTCAGTTGAACCACATTGAGTGCATTGGCATTTCTCCATAACGAAAAGATATGGAAATTATATAACTAATGGATACAAAGACGCGGACTAACGACTTCGTCATTGCTGCGCGCGAATTTTGCCACGGATTCTAAGACCCTGTTTGGGTAAACTATATTTCTAACTCAATATCCATCGAGCTTAGTTTGTCGGAACATTTAGATTCATCACATTATTTTTTCTTTGTTCTTTTTGTCTTCGACACAAAAAGAACCAAAAAAGTCAAGGCGGAAAAAAGCCTGCCTGGTCC